>NZ_RZTF01000155.1:9221-13686 GCF_004023175.1 Mesorhizobium sp. M7A.F.Ca.MR.362.00.0.0 | reverse complement strand
TGCCCGGACAGGCAAAGCGCCCGCTTCTTGCCGGCTTCTCACTCGATGACGAAAGGCTTGACGGTTTCAAACAGGGCTTGGCGGAGGCGAACCTGTCGATCGACGATGTCCCGATTATCGAGACGACGCCCGGCGATCCATCTGCTGGAGCGGTGGTGTTCGACAATGTGCCTGAAGCAACCGCGATCCTGACCATGTCGGATTGGCAGGCGATCACAATACTCGACGAGGCGGTTTGTCGCGGCATAGAGGTGCCGGGCCACGTGTCGGTCATTGGCTTCGATGGCACTGCTGAATCCGCGCGCACCACACCTCCGCTGACGACTGTCGCGCAAGACGTGATCGGAAAAGGCAGGCTCGCCGCCCGCATGGTTCTTGACAACCAACCGCCCCGCCAAGTCGTTCTGCCCGTGGAGTTGGTGGTTCGGGCGTCCACAGCTGCGCCGAGGGCAAAAATCCGTTGAACGGACGGGGCACGTCGCTTGCGCTTGGCAAATGAGCTAACTTTGGTTCGGGTAGAGCCATTCATCCACGGTTTCAGCCTTAACCACGTAGCCAACGCAGCTAGCCGCTGGTTGGCGCTTTTCGCTGGTTTGTGACAATGATCTGTGATGTAGCGCATGGCCGCCGGGCAAAAATTCCCGGTTTTGCGCATGTTTTCCCAGTTTCCTGGGTTTTGAAGGAGTGCTCGATAAAATGGCGAATGAAAACTGGCCCGTTTACGGTGAGATCAGCGGCCCTGTCGTGATGATCGGCTTCGGCTCGATAGGCCGGGGAACGCTGCCGCTGATCGAACGCCATTTCCAGTTCGACAAGTCGCGCATGATGGTCATCGACCCGCGCGACACCGACCGCAAGCTGCTCGATGAGCGCGGCATCGCCTTCGTCCAGGAAGCGGTGACCGAGAAGAACTACAAGAAGCTCTTGACCCCGCTTCTGACCAATGGCGGCGGCCAGGGCTTTTGCATCAACCTGTCGGTCGATACCGGCTCGGTGGATCTGATGCGGCTCTGCCGCAAGCTCGGTGTGCTCTACATCGACACCGTCGTCGAGCCATGGCTCGGCTTCTATTTCGACGCCAAGGCGGACAACGCCAGCCGCACCAATTACGCGCTGCGCGAGTCGCTGCTCAAGGAAAAGCACGACAAGCCCGGCGGTGCCACGGCAGTCTCCACCTGCGGCGCCAATCCAGGCATGGTCTCGTGGTTCGTCAAGCAGGCGTTGGTCAATCTCGCCACCGATCTTGGCCTGGAATTCTCGGAGCCCGCGCAGGACGACCGCGAGGGCTGGGCCAAGCTGATGAAGAAGGCCGGCGTCAAGGGCATCCACATCGCCGAACGCGACACCCAGCGCACCAAGAAGCCGAAACCGATGGATGTGTTCTGGAACACCTGGTCGGTCGAAGGCTTCATCTCCGAGGGCCTGCAGCCCGCGGAACTTGGCTGGGGCACACACGAGACATGGATGCCGAAGAACGCCAAGAAGCACAAGCACGGCTCGAAGGCAGCCATCTATCTGGAGCAGCCGGGCGCCAACACGCGCGTGCGCTCGTGGTGTCCGACTCCCGGCGCGCAATACGGCCTGCTGGTGACGCATAATGAGGCGATCTCGATCGCCGATTTCTTCACCGTGCGTTCGAAGAAGGGCAAGGTCCAGTACCGCCCGACCTGCCACTATGCCTATCATCCCTGCAACGACGCGATGCTGTCGCTCGACGAGATGTTCGGCGCCGCCGGCAAGCCTCAGCCGGTGCATCATGTGCTCGACGAGAACGAGTTGATCGACGGCGTCGACGAACTCGGCGTGCTGCTCTACGGCCACGACAAGAATGCCTACTGGTACGGCTCGCAGCTGTCACTCGCCGAGGCGCGCAAGCTGGCGCCCTATCAGAACGCCACCGGCATGCAGGTCACCTCGGCGGTGCTCTCGGGCATGGTCTGGGCGCTGGAAAACCCCGAGGCCGGCATCGTCGAAGCCGACGAGATGGACTACAGGCGGTGCCTGGAAGTGCAGTCCCAGTACCTCGGACCGGTCAAGGGCTACTACACCGACTGGACGCCGCTCGATAACCGTCCCGGCCTGTTCCCGGAAGACCTCGACCGGAACGACCCGTGGCAGTTCCGCAACATCCTTGTGCGATAGCAGCACCGCCTACCTGCCTCACCGCCTTGCAATCGCCCGGAAATCGGGCGATTGAAGGGATGCGGACTGAGGAGAGGATTTTCATATGAACAACATTGCGCGCAAAGTTCTTTCGATGAGCGTAGCGGCGGCAGCCTTGGCCGGGCTTGCTGCTTGTGCGACCAGCGGTCCCGATGAGCCGCCGATGGCGGCGGCGCCGAAAGGCGTCGAGGGCTCCTGGATCGACGCCAAAGGCACCGGCCTGTCGACCTTCGCCGGCGGTACTTTCACGACGGTCGCCACCGACACCGGCCAGAAGCTTGCCGACGGCAGCTACACGATGACCGGCGCCACATCGGTGCAGATCAACGGCACCTCGCTGATCCGCCAGACCGCGGTCAGCTTCAACTGCCTGATGGTATCGACAAGCCAGCTCAACTGCACGAGCTCCAGCGGTCAGAATTTCGTGCTGACAAGGCGCGTCTGAGCCCGCGACCATTCGTTTCCAAGGACGGCGGCCGGTTGGCCGCCGTCCTTTTTTATGCCGGCAAAGGGGTCCCGGATTCCGCTTGCCGCTTGCGTCATCGGGAACGCGATGGGAACATGGCCGAAGCGCCGGCTGTTATGTTCCAGTCAAGCAAGAGCGCTAGTGGCCTCTGATCGGCTTTCCGGGAGACGAAGATGAAGAAGCTTGCCGCCATTGCAGCCCTGTCAGCCTCAGCACTCGGCCTGTCGGCCGGCGCGTCCTTTGCCGACTACACGCTGAACATCCTGCATATCAACGACTGGCACAGCCGCATCGAAGGCAACAACAAATATGAATCCACCTGCTCGGCGGACGAGGAAACCAAGGGCGAGTGCATCGGTGGCGCGGGCCGGCTGATCACCGCGATCGCCCAGGAGCGCAAGAAGCTGCAAGGCCAGAACGTGCTGCTGCTCAGCGCAGGCGACAATTTCCAGGGTTCACTGTTCTACTCCACTTACAAGGGCAAGGTCGAAGGCGAATTCCTCAACGACATGAAGTTCGATGCCATGGCCCTCGGCAACCATGAATTCGACGACGGCGAAGTGGCCCTGGCGCCGTTCCTCGACATGATCAAGTTCCCGGTGCTCGGCGCCAATGTGAAGGCCAACGCGCAATCCAAGCTCGGCGACCGCGTCAAGCCATCTGTTGTCGTCGAGGTCGGCGGCCAGAAAATCGGCATCATCGGCGCGATCACCAACGACACGCCGGACCTCGCTTCCCCCGGACCCAACGTCGCAATAGAGGACGACGTCAAGTCGATCACCGCCGAGGTCGAGAAGCTCAAGGGCGAAGGCGTCAACAAGATCATCGCCGTGACCCATATCGGCTACAGGCGCGAGCGCGACGTCATTGCCAAGATCCCGGGCATCGATGTCGTCGTCGGCGGCCACAGCCATTCGCTGCTGTCGAACACCGATCCGAAGGCGGAAGGCCCCTACCCGACGATGGTCGACAATCCGGACGGCTACAAGGTGCCGGTGGTGCAGGCGGCGTCCTATTCGAAATATCTCGGCGAGTTCAAGGTGGTTTTCGACGACAATGGAGTCGTCAAATCGGCCAGCGGCAACCCGATCTATCTCGACAAGTCGATCACCCCCGACCCGGCCGTGCTCGCCCGTATCAAGGAGCTTGGGGCGCCGATCGAGGCGTTGAAGAACAAGGAAGTGGCGGAAACCACCGACGTCATCGACGGCAGTCGTGAGAGCTGCCGCACCCGTGAATGCGCGATGGGCAATCTCGTCTCCGACGCCATCCTCGACCGCGTCAAGGGACAGGGCGTCGAGATCGTCATCTCCAATGGCGGCGGCCTGCGCGCCTCGATCGACAAGGGCACCGTCACCATGGGCGAAGTGCTGACCGTGCTGCCGTTCCAGAACACGCTGGCGACCTTCCAGATTTCGGGCAAGGATCTGGTGGCCGGCCTCGAGGGCGGCCTCAGCCAGGTCGAGGACGGCGCCGGGCGCTTCCCCCAGATCGCCGGCCTGAAATATTCCTTCGACAAATCCGTTGCGCCCAATGCCGGCCGCGTCAAGTCGGTGGAGGTCATGGAGGGCGGCGCCTGGACGCCGATCAAGCCGGACAAGGACTATCTGGTCGCAACCAACAACTATGTCCGCCAGGGCGGCGACGGCTACAAGGTCTTCGCCGACAAGGCCAAGAACGCCTATGATTACGGCCCCGGCCTCGAACAGGTGGTCGCCGACTATCTCGGCGCCCACCGGCCCTACACGCCGAAGCTCGACGGCCGCATCACCGAAATAGCCGCGACCGTCGCCGCGGCGCCTGCGGCCCCGGCAACCGATCCGGCCAAGCCAGCCG
>NZ_RZTF01000155.1:0-9211 GCF_004023175.1 Mesorhizobium sp. M7A.F.Ca.MR.362.00.0.0 | reverse complement strand
AAGCAGCGCCGGCCCCGCCGGCGCCCGCACCGGCTGAAGCCGCCAAGCCTGCCGATGCGGCACCGGCAATGCCCGAATTGCCGGCCAACTCGGGCGATATCGCCAACACCCCCCCGGCCATATCGACAGAGGGAGCGCCACCCCCGCCGGCGCCACCGGCAGAGGCGGCAAAACCGGCTGAAGCAGCCCCCGCCCCGGCGGCACCGGCTCCCGCCGCCGAGCCGGCAAAGCCAGCGGAGGCCGTGCCGGCCGAAGCCAGCCATGTCATCGTTGCCGGCGACACTTATTGGGATCTGGCCAAGAAGGCCTATGGCGACGGTGCCAAATGGAAGGTCATTTCGGGCGCCAACAAGGGTTATGAGCCGCGCCGGCTTCCTGTTGGCGCAACGCTGACCATCCCGCCGCAATAGCCCCGCTATATGCCTGAATGACACCGCCCGTCCGAAAACCGGACGGGCGTCCTGTTTTCGGGCTAATTCATGTCGCCCCAAAGTGACCTCGGTTTTGGGAGAACGAGGTGCATAAAAACAAAGGCTTAAAGCGGGTCGTCTGAATCCATTCAGACAATCCGCTTTAAGGTGCGGCCAGACGCTGCATTGAATGCGCGCGCAAGATGGTTAGGTTCGCGTCTTCCGGAGAACCCTTATGACGCTTCCCACCCCTGCCGAACCCAAGGCCGCAAAGGCGCCCGGCCCGTTGCCCGCTGGGCATCCGCCGGTCAAGGCGGGCAAGATCGGCGTCATGCTGGTCAATCTGGGTACGCCCGACGGCACCGATTTCAAGCCGATGTGGCGCTATCTCCGTGAATTCCTGTCCGACCCGCGCGTCATCGAGCTCAACAGGGCAATCTGGTATCCGATCCTCTATGGCCTTGTGCTCACCAGGCGGCCCAAGAAGTCGGGCGCCAACTATGCCCGGATCTGGAACCGGGAAAAGAACGAGTCGCCGCTGCGCACCTATACCCGCGCCCAGGCCGAAAAGCTGGCCGAAGCGCTGAGCGACCTGCCTGATGTCGTCGTCGACTGGGCGATGCGCTACGGCAACCCTTCAACCGCCAGCATTGCCCAGCGTCTGGTCGACCAGGGCTGCGACCGCATCCTTACCTTTCCGCTCTATCCGCAATATTCGGCGACGACCACGGCAACAGCCAACGACCAGCTGTTTCGCGCGCTGATGAAGATGCGCCGTGCACCGGCCGTCCGCAGCGTGCCGCCCTACTATGACGAGCCGGTCTATATCGAAGCGCTGGCGCGCTCGATCAAACGGCATCTGGCGACGCTGGACTTCGAGCCGGAGGTGGTCATCACCTCCTATCACGGCATTCCAAAACCCTATTTCGAGAAGGGCGACCCCTATCATTGCCATTGCCAGAAGACGACGCGGCTGTTGCGCGAACGGCTCGGCTGGGATGACAAGAAACTGATCATCACCTTCCAGTCGCGCTTCGGCGCGCAGGAATGGCTGCAGCCCTACACTGACAAGACGGTGGAAAAACTCGCGCAGGACGGCGTCAAGTCGATCGCTATCGTCAATCCCGGCTTTTCCGTCGACTGCATCGAGACGCTGGACGAGATCGGCCGCGAGGCGGCTGAAACCTTCCACCATGCCGGCGGCAAGAATTTCGCCCATATACCTTGCCTCAACGATAGCGCGGAAGGGATGGCGGTGATCGAGGCGATGGTGCGGCGCGAACTGTCCGGCTGGGTCTAACCCGGAACAACACAAGCTCCGGGGCGTTAAGGCGCGCCTCCGGAGAATGCGATGCCCCGCAAACTCGACCTCAGAACTGGCCAGCCCGTCTGGTCGGCCTATCGCGCGCCTGCGGTGCCGACGGACGGCCTGATCCGGGACGTCAACACGGATGTGCTGGTCGTCGGTATGGGCATCAGCGGCGCCATGATGGCCGAGGCGCTGACGGCCGATGGCCATCGGGTCATCTGCATCGACCGGCGCGGCCCGCTGAAGGGCTCGACGGCCGCAACCACCGCACTGGTGGCATTCGAAATAGACCAGCCTCTCTCCACGCTCTCGAAGATGGTCGGCAGAGCTTCGGCCCAGCAGGCCTGGCGACGCTCGCGGCTCGCCGTTTCCAATCTCGCCGGACGCATTGCCGAACTCGGCATCAACTGTGGCCTGAGCCGCATGCCGTCACTCTATCTGGCCGGCACGATGCTTGGTCCGCCGGAACTGCGCGACGAGGCCGAGGCACGTCGGCTAGCCGGCATCGGCGCCATCTGCTTAACCCGACAACAGCTAGCCGAGAAATTCGGCATCGACCGCGAAGGCGCCATTCTCGGCCACGGCAATATCGCCCTCGACCCACGCAAGCTGACGGCTGGGCTGCTGTTGAAATCCCTGGAGCGCAAGGCACGCTTCTATGCCCCCGTGGAAGCCACAATGATCGAGGACAGCGCCGAAGCTGTTGTCGTCGCGACCAGGGATGGCCCGACCATAACCGCACGACATGTTGTTCTGGCCACCGGCTACGAACTTGTCGACATCGTGCCGGCCACCGCCCACCGGATCATCTCGACATGGGCGATTGCGACACGCCCGCAACCGCGAAAGCTCTGGCCGGACGCAGCGTTCATCTGGGAAGCGTCGGAGCCGTATCTGTATATGCGCACGACGGTCGACGGCCGGGTCATTTGCGGCGGCGAGGACGAGGATTTTATCGACGAAGCGCGGCGCGACGCGCTGATCGCCGACAAGAGCACACGCATCGCCGAGAAACTCGGCCTGATATTTCCGCATCTCGACACCAGGCCCGATTTTGCCTGGACCGGCTCGTTCGGCACCACGACCACCGGCCTGCCCTATATCGGCGCCATTCCCCGCCACCCGCGCATCCATGCGGTGATGGGCTACGGCGGCAACGGCATCACCTTCTCGCAGG
Organism: Mesorhizobium sp. M7A.F.Ca.MR.362.00.0.0; assembly: GCF_004023175.1. Lineage (NCBI taxonomy): Bacteria > Pseudomonadati > Pseudomonadota > Alphaproteobacteria > Hyphomicrobiales > Phyllobacteriaceae > Mesorhizobium > Mesorhizobium sp. M7A.F.Ca.MR.362.00.0.0. The sequence continues at coordinate 6,315 of NZ_RZTF01000155.1, read as the reverse complement.
TCGCTTCCGAGATTGTCCCGGCTTCGATCAACGGGCTGGATGACATGGATGCAAGATTGTTTGCCTTCAACCGCTGAGTGCAACCCTATAAACAATCCATCATCACCTGATTGTAACGCATCTGAAATACACTTAAGTCTTTGGTGAAGTCGGCGGCGCGAGAATGGCTTGTGCGGCCTTCGTCTGAGGGAGAGCCAAATGGATTTCAGTGGTTTCGATATTGCGATTGGTGCACTTGCACTTCTGGTATTGGTGCTGCTGATCAAAGGCATCAGGACAATCCCGCAAGGTTACAATTATACGGTGGAGCGCTTTGGCCGTTACACCAAGACACTGAGCCCAGGCCTCAATTTCATTTTCCCGTTCATCGACCGTATCGGCGCCAAGATGAACATGATGGAGCAGGTGCTTGACGTTCCGAGCCAGGAAATCATCACCCGCGACAACGCCATTGTCGGTGTCGACGGCATCGCCTTTTTCCAGATCCTCAACGCGGCGCAGGCCGCCTACCAGGTTTCCGGCCTGCAGAACGCCATCCTCAATCTGACGATGACCAACATCCGTACCGTCATGGGTTCGATGGATCTCGATGAACTCCTGTCGAACCGCGACGCCATCAACGAGCGCCTGCTGCGTGTCGTCGATGAGGCAGCCCACCCGTGGGGCATCAAGATCACCCGCGTCGAAATCAAGGACATCAACCCGCCGGCCAACCTTATCGAATCGATGGGCCGGCAGATGACCGCGGAACGCAACAAGCGCGCCCAGATCCTTGCCGCCGAAGGCCTCAAGCAGTCGCAGATCCTCGAGGCCGAGGGCCGCAAGGAAGCCGCCTTCCGCGATGCCGAGGCGCGCGAACGTTCGGCCGAGGCGGAAGCCCGCGCCACCCAGGTGGTGTCGGAAGCGATCTCCAAAGGCGATGTGCAGGCGCTGAACTACTTCGTAGCGCTGAAATACACTGAAGCGCTTGGCAGGATCGGCACGGCCACCAACAGCAAGATCGTGCTGATGCCCTTCGAGGCATCGTCGCTGATCGGTTCGCTCGGCGGCATTGGCGAAATCGCCAAGGAAGTCTTCCGCAGCGAAGGCACGACCGGCTCGCAGAGGCCCGCCGGTCGTTCGCCCAACCGACAACTGAGGTCGAAACCAATGATCGACCGCATCGTTTCCGAACTCGGCCCGTGGAACTGGATGGTACTCGGTTTCATCCTGCTGGTGATGGAAGTCATCGCACCGGGTATCTTCATGCTGTGGATCGGCATCGCCGCGCTGATCATCGGCGCCGTGTCGCTGCTGGTCTGGGACGCCGGCTTCTGGACCTGGCAGGTCCAGGTCCTCGCCTTCCTGGCACTGTCGCTGGTCTCGGCCTATGTCGGCAAGAAGCTGGTCGGCAGCCGCAACGACCCGACCGACCAGCCGCTGCTCAACCGGCGCGGCGCGCAAATGGTCGGCAGGATGGCGACACTTGCCGAGCCGATCCGGGACGGACGCGGGCGCATCAAGCTGGGCGATACGCTGTGGCGTGTCTCCGGCCCGGATTTGCCGGCCGGCACGCAAGTGCGCGTGACGGGCGCGGCCGATACGGATCTGGAATTGACCGTCGAGGCTGTCTGAATTCTTGAAACCCACCGCTTGGACAAGGTGTGTTGAGATTCAGGTCAGGCCGAGTCGAAAACGGTGGGTTCCGAGAACCGGAGCGGAGCGTACTTTGGGTACGTGAGCACCGGAAGCGCAGGAAACCGTCGTTTGCAGGCCGGCATCACCTTAAGATCAGCACACCTTAGGCGGCGCCGATACGCAGCAGGTCATGCAGGTGGATGAGGCCGACTGGTTTCCGGCCCTCCACCACCATCAGGCTGGTGATGGCTGAGTTGTTGATCGTCTGCAGCGCCGTTGCCACCAGCGTGTCCGGCGTCGCGGTCTTCGGGCCTTTTGTCATCACCTGATCCACCGTCATCGCCAGCAGGTTGCTGCCGATGTGCCGGCGGATGTCGCCATCGGTGATGATGCCGACCAGCGCACCGTCTGCGTCGGTGATCGCGACGCAGCCAAATCCCTTGCGCGACAGTTCCAGGATCGCGTCATGCATGCCGGTGCCAGCAACCACCAGCGGCAGCCTGTCGCCGACATGCATGATCTCGCGGATCTGCGTCAGGTTGGCGCCGAGCTGGCCGCCCGGGTGAAAGGTGCGGAAATGATCCGGCGTGAAGCCGCGTGCTTCGAGCAGCGCGATCGCCAGCGCGTCGCCCATCACCAGTTGCAGCAGCGTTGATGTCGTTGGCGCCAGGCCGTGCGGGCAGGCTTCAGGCGCGCGCGGCAAAAGCAGCACCACGTCGGCAGCCCGCGCCAGCGCCGATGTCTCTCCGGCGGTGATGGCGATCAGCGGAATGGAAAAGCGCCTGGAATAGGCGACGATGCCCATCAGTTCCTTGCTTTCGCCCGACCACGACATAGCGATGATGGCGTCGTCTCTGGCGATCATGCCGAGATCGCCGTGGTTGGCTTCTGCGGGATGGACAAAGAAAGCCGGCGTGCCGGTCGAGGCCAGCGTCGCCGCGATCTTCGAACCGATATGGCCGCTTTTGCCGACACCGGTGACGATGAGCCGGCCTTCAATCCCGGAGATCATCTCGACCGCCTGCGCGAAAGGCGCGGCCAATCCGTTCTCCAAGGCCTCGGCAAGGGCTGCAACCCCAGCCTGTTCGGTTGCCACCGTCCTCAGCGCCGAAGCGATCGAGGCTTGCCTGTCCGAAGGCTTCTTATCCAGGGATCCCGCATGCATGGCTGATGCGATTAGCGCTTTGCCGGCGCGCTGTCCAACAGAAATGGCCCCAGGCATGTCGCCCGAACGTGTGTGGTGGTTTCAGACGACGGCAGGCGCGAAACAAAAAGCTTAACGCACGCGGTATGAATCCCTTTGGAAATCAGCGCTTCAGGCGGCTGACGGGCCGCCGCCTCAACCCTCCGTTAACCATCCCCATTTACGGTTCGGTAAGTATGGCGCGCGTGCGCCGCGCAAGCAGTGGTGGCAATGTCCGGGGTCCAGCCAGAAAATTCGACAGGACGTGGGGGCAAGGCGGTCTGCGCCTTGCTGCTGGCGACCAGCATGTTTGCCCTGCTGCGCCCAACGGCGCTGCAGGCACAGGAAACGGAACTGCGCGGCGAGGTTTCGGAATCGGCGATCCTGTCCGACCAGCAGCGCAAGGCGAGACAGCTGGCCCTGGCAGCGCAGGGTCAACAGCCGGCCAACGCCGCGCAGGACAATGCGCCGGCCCGCACCTACCTGCCGGCCAGCGCCGGTGCCGTGCCTGACGACGCCGACACTGGCGACGCTACCGCGACCGGCAGCCTTTTCGACCCGCCGGCAGCCACTGACGACACGTCCGCCGACATCGCGGCGCCGCCCAAGCCTCGCCGCCGCTCATCGACCGCCGGGCAGAATGCGGCTGACCAGGCCAAGGACAAGGCTGCCGACAAGTCGAAAAAGAAAAAGAAATCGACGGCCGGCACCTCCGACATCACCGCTTCCACGACCGCCTCCACGACGGATGCCACCGAAGGTGAAGAGACAGACGAGGACACAGCCAACCGCCGCGCCCTCACCATCGACAGTGCCGACAGGCAGAAGCTCGACCCAGGCGCGGAGCGCACTGACGCCATCGAAGGCCAGAAAAAGAAGCTGGAGAATGATCCGTTTGCCGCCACCGGCGTCAAATGGGGCTCCTTCGTCATCCGGCCGACGATCGAACAGGGCCTGACCGCCACCTCGAACGGCGATTCGAGCAGTGCCGGCACGTCGGCGCTGCTGTCCGAGACAGCGCTGCGCTTTTCCGCCGCCTCCGACTGGCGCGAGAACTCAGCCACGATCGACGGCTATGGCCTTTTTCGCGAGACCGTGTCGGGGTACCCGGTTCACGACGCGCAAGGGCGCATCGAAGGCCAGCTCAATGTCGACCTCGACAATGAGTTGCGCGCCATCGCCAAGCTCGGCTACGAGGCCGTGCCGGAATCGGCATCATCACCGGACGCCATTGCCGGCGTCAGCAAGCAACCGCTGCGGCAGACCATCGATGGCAGCCTCGCCGTCGAAAAGCATCTCGGCAAGATGCAGTACACGCTAACCGGCGCGGTCTCGCACGATTTTTACGGCGACGCCAAGCTCTCGGACGGCACCTCGCTGTCGCAGAAGGATCAGGACTCCACACTCTACACAGCGACGTTGCGCACCGGCTACGAGATCTCCCCTGCCCTGACCCCGTTCACTGAAATCGAGGTCGGCCGCCGGACCTATGATCAACGCATCGACAATGAAGGCTTCGAGCGCTCGTCGACGCGGCTCGGCGCCCGCGCTGGCCTTGCACTCGACATGGGCGAGAAGCTGTCGGGCGAATTCTCGGCCGGCTGGCTCAGGGAAGCGATCGACGACAAAAACCTTGATGCGATCTCGGGTGCCACCGTCAACGCCGACCTCAAATGGTCACCGGAGCGCGGCACCACGATCGGCCTGACCGGGCGGACCACCGTCGAGCCCACGACCACATCGGGCGAAAGCGGCGACATCCTCTATTCCGGTCGCCTGACCGGCGAACGCCAGATTCGCGCCAACCTCACCGCCAATGCGGCTCTGGGCCTCGACTGGCGTGATTACATCGGCATCGATGGCCATGACAGGGTGTTGAGCGCCGAGGCCGGACTGACCTGGTGGCTGAACCGCTACGCCGGCCTCACCACAAGGGTGAGGACCGAGAAGCTGACCAGCAATCTGCCGGGCCGGGACTACACCGCCAACAGCATCTTCCTCGGCGTGAAAGTGCAGCGCTGAGGACTTGCGTGCCAAACGTGCGTTGAGATCAGACCGGCCCTTCCGCGGACCGGCTGAACATCGACATCGACTTAAGATGCGGCGCCGCGGCGCTCGGATGGCTTCATCTCATCGAGAAGCGTGCGGATCACACCGGCCATGTTCTCGTTCATGTCGCTGCGCCACAGCGCGAAGGCGACATTGGCCTCGACAAAACCTTCCGGCGATCCGCAGTCGAACGTGCGGCCTCGATAGTGGTAGCCGTAGAAAGGCTGCTGCTTTTCCAGCTTCAGCATGGCGTCGGTGAGCTGGATCTCGTTGCCGGCGCCTTTTTCCTGGCCTTCAAGGATCTTGAAGATCTCCGGCTGCAGGATGTAGCGGCCGTTGATGTAAAGATTGGACGGCGCGGTGCCGGCCTTCGGCTTTTCCACCATCTCGGTGATGCGGAAACCGTGATGCGTGTCCTCGCCGCGGCCGACGATGCCGTATTTGTGGGTTTCGGCGGGAGCGCATTCCTGCACCGCGATGATGTTGTTGCCGGTCTCCTCGTAGAGCTCGACCATTGCCTTCGTGCAGCTCTTCTCCGACTGCATGATCATGTCGGGCAGCAACAGCGCGAAGGGCTCGTCGCCGACGAGCTCGCGGGCGCACCAGACGGCATGGCCAAGTCCCATCGGCACCTGCTGGCGTGTGAAACTGGTCTGCCCCGGCGCCGGCTGCAGCCGTTGCAGGCGGGCGAGCTGGTCGTCCTTGCCGCGCTGGGCCAGCGTGTCATAGAGTTCGAACTGGATGTCGAAATGGTCCTCGATGACGGCCTTGTTGCGGCCGGTGACGAAGATGAAATGCTCGATGCCGGCCTCGCGTGCCTCATCCACCACATACTGGATCACCGGCCGGTCGACGACGGTCAGCATTTCCTTGGGGACAGCCTTGGTGGCCGGGAGAAACCGTGTGCCGAGACCGGCGACCGGGAAGACTGCCTTGCGAACTCTCTTCATGCTTTCAATTATCCGTTTGAGGGCCAGCTCCGCAATCCCCGTTCCAAGACATTTTCACGCCGGAATTCGGGACTACTGGGCAACTGAGAGGAATGTCCACCGGTAAAGCTTCGAAGCGTCTTTTCGTTCCCGGTGGCGCCTATGGTAAACTAATTCCTAACCTGGTTCGGCGATGAATGGTCTTTCCTGAGACAGAGAAGGAGGAAAAGATGTCCGTTCGCAATGCCGCAAAAATTTTTACCAGCGTCATGGCGGCAGCCAGCCTATCGCTCGCTCTGCTGATGCCTGGCCCCGCTTTCGCCGATGCCGGTTTCCGGCAGTGGGTCGCCGGCTTCCGCGCCACCGCCGTGCAGAGCGGCGTTTCCGGCGCCCTCTACGACCAGGCCTTCAGGAACATCAGGGATATCGATCCGGTGGTGCTGGAGAAGGCGCGTACGCAGCCTGAATTCACGGCCCCTGCCTGGGACTATTTCGACAACCGCGTCCATGACCAGTCGGTCGCCGTCGGCCAGCAGA
>NZ_RZTF01000154.1:3075-13716 GCF_004023175.1 Mesorhizobium sp. M7A.F.Ca.MR.362.00.0.0 | reverse complement strand
GAACAGCGCCATGCCGACGATCAGCGCCGCGAGCGGAATGACCAAAGCCTCCGCCCGCCGCGCAATCCATTCCACCGCCGCCGAATAGGCCTTGGCGCTGAAGAGTGCCGGCATGCCGGCCCCTGTCATCGTGTCCGTCATCGCCCCACCCCCTCAGATCAGGCGGTCGAACCGACGACGCCCTCGACCAGATAATCCATGCTTTCGAGTTCGATCGCGGTCTCCGGGAATGCTTGGCTCGCGGTGGCGACGACAGCCCCCTTGTTGCTCTTCAGCGGTCCCTTGATGACGGCGAAGCCGCCGTTCATCATTTCGGCCAGCGTGGCGTCGAACTGCTTGCGCGCCGGCTCGCCGACGGCGGGACCGAGCGGGCTCATCTTGACGAAGCCGTCGGCCAGGCCACCGCGCGTGAAGTTGGGCAGTGGCGTGCCGGCGATGAGGTCGTCGACGAACATCTTGTAGACCTTGGCCCAGTTCCACTCGGCCCCGGTGAGGTATTTTTCCGGCGCCAGCGGGCTCTGGTTGGCGTGATAGCCGCACACGAAGGCCCCACGGCCGGCGGTCGTCTCGACCACCACTTTCGGGCTATCGACATGGCAGCTAATAACGTCGGCGCCCTGGTCGACCAGTGCGTTGGTGGCTTCCGCTTCCTTGACCGCCAGCGACCATTCGCCGGTGAAAATGACCTGGCAAGTGATGGTCGGATCAACCGAGCGCGCGCCGAGCAGGAAGGAATTGATGTTGAGCAGCACCTGCGGGATCGGCTTGGCGGCGACGAAGCCGAGCTTCTTCGTCTTGGAGGTGTGGCCGGCGACAACGCCGTTGAGATACTGGCCCATACCGATATAGCCGAAATAGGAGCCGGCATTCATCGGGTGCTTGGCCTTGTCCCACATGCCACCGCAATGGCGGAACTGCACGTCGGGGAATTTCGTGCACATGGCCAGCATGTGGGGGTCGAAATAGCCGAACGAGGTCGGGAAGATCAGCGAGGCGCCGTCGAGATTGATCATCGATTCCACCGTCTTCTGGACGTCGACCGTCTCCGGCACGTTCTCCTCCTCGACGATGGAGATGCCCTCGATACCCTTCAACGCCGCCGCCCCTTCGGCATGCGCCTGGTTGTAGCCGTAGTCGTCCTTCGGCCCGACATAGATGAAGCCGACGGTGGCGGCAGCGGCAAAGGCCCTGCTGATGGGGAAGGCAGCGGAGGCAAGCCCGAGTGCGGCTCCAGCGGCGGAGGTCTTGAGTAGCTCGCGGCGGTTAAGCGTGAATCTCGCGGTCATTGTGAATGCTCCCCTGTAAGGACCCTTTCCGGGCCGGTTAACATGCCGTCAACAAAGTGCATGCAATCGCCATGCCAGTTTCTTTGGCGAAATTAATGAATGGAATCAATCGTACCTTTAAAGAGCCTGCTTATGTAGCGGGCAATTGCATGCACTTCTTGCCTTGAAAACAGCCAATTTGACAGGCAGATTAAAATAGAGGCATACAGGGGTATGTTGAGTCGATGGGCCGCTGCGTCGACCCTCCACAAGAAGACGGGGCGGAGGAGATTTGTCGGGGAAGCGCAACTTGATCAGGTCGGGCAAGACCGTGGATCAGATGGTGAGGGCGATCGGGGACCGGATCGTCACCGGCTACCTACGCCCCGGCGAAAAGCTCGACGAGACCTCCCTCGCCGCCCGCTTCGACGTATCACGCACCCCGGTCAGGGAGGCGCTCGGCCACCTCAGCGCCATGGGGCTGGTCGAAAGGCGGCCCAACCGGGGTGCTATCGTGGCTGTCGTGACGCAAGAGCATCTCGCCTCGATGTTCGAGAGCATGGCCGAACTGGAGGCGATCTGCGCGCGCTTCTCGGCCGAGCGCATGACCAGTGCCGAGCGCCGCTCGCTCGAGATCGAGCATCAGGCTTCGGCGCGGATGGTGCAACTGGGCGCCGAGGAGGACTACGAGTATTTCAATACCGAGTTCCACACCCGGCTCTATCGTGGTGCCCACAACCCGCATATCCACGATCTCACCGTGATGACCCGCAGCCGGTTGGCACCCTTCCGGCGCGCTCAGTTCATGCTGCCCGGACGGTTGGCCAAATCCTGGCAGGAACACGAGCTAATCGTCACCGCAATCATGCGCGGAGACGGCGCTGCTGCGGGCAAGGCCGCCAGGGATCATGTCTCTATCGTCAGCGAGGCGAGCGCGGTGTTCGCGGCTGATGGCGGCAAGCCAGTTCGGCGGGACGTGGCCTGAAAATTCCGAACATCCCGAATCTCGGACGATGTCTGCTTCCAGGCGGCGCACAGTATCGCGCAACGGCTGATATGAGGCGCTACTCTGCTCGGCAGCAAGGCTTTGAAGCAGCATGGTCAACCAGACCGATATACGTGCCCCAGTTGGTATTCTACGTCGAGGCGTGAGCGATGAGGGACTAGATGTTTGATCCCAGATTTTGATGGGCATCCTTGTCCTCCGAATCAAGGGATGCGCTATGGGCCAGGTTCTTCATGGGAGCGCCACGACGACAGAGGCGGTCCGTCGAGCGATACAGCATAGTCAAGAGAGCCTGAGGGCGCTGGCGAAGCGCTACGGGGTCAACCAAAAGACTGTTGCCAAATGGCGGGAACGGACCTCGGTGGCAGATTTGCCGACCGGTCCGAGAGAGCCTAGATCGACAGTGCTCTTGCCCGAGGAGGAGGCCGTCATAGTCGCCTTCCGGCGCTACACTCTGTTGCCACTCGATGACTGCCTCTATGCCTTACAACCGACGATCCCACACCTGACGCGCTCATCACTGCATCGCTGCCTGCAGCGCCACGGCATCAGCCGCCTGCCGGACGTAGAAGGCGACAAGCCGGCGAAGAAGAAGTTCAAGAGCTATCCGATCGGCTACTTCCACATCGACGTCGCCGAGGTGCGCACAGAACAGGGCAAGCTGCACATGTTCGTCGCTATCGACCGCACCTCGAAATTCGCCTTCGTCGAACTGCATGAGAAGGCCACCACCGCCATATCGAGAGACTTCCTACTGCGCCTGATCGCGGCCGTGCCCTACAAGGTCCACACTGTCCTCACCGACAACGGTATCCAGTTCACGACGCCCGGCGCCGGCGGTTCGGCCGTGCCATTGATCAAGGAGGCCATCGCAAACGGCGAACGCTTCTGGGCCCATGCCTTCGAATAGGCTTGCGCCACGAACGACATCGAGCACCGAACGACCAAGGCAAGGCATCCGTGGACCAACGGCCAGGTCGAGAAGATGAACCGGACTATCAAGGATGCAACCGTCAGGCGTTTCTATTACGAGAGCCACGACCAACTCCGCCAGCATCTTGCCGACTTCATCTCGGCCTACAACTTCGGTCGCAGGCTCAGACCCTCAAAGGCCTTACGCCCTACGAGTTCATCTGCAAGGCGTGGGCGTCACAACCGGAACGCTTCAAACTCGATCCGCTCCAGCAAATGCCGGGACTAAACAGCTAGAGCACTCCCGCCCTCTAAAGCGATTTTACATCATCCGGAAACTGGGCGCAGATCGAACCACCGAGGCAGAAACGGAGAACGCCAGCTCTGCGGAGTAAGGTACGGACTGCAACAACATTGCGCGACGGCGAAATTCGCCGCCGAAACTACGCTATTGCCGCCGTTTGTACCCTCACTCCCACTCGATTGTTAAAACAGCGTATAAGCCATTGAAGTCACTGGCAAATATTTTTCAGCGCCGTGCAAACTCCGACATTGAGACCATCAAAAAGTTACGCTTTGATTTTGAAGGGGAAATCGCCGCAGAAAATATTTTGAGGTTTCACCAACTATCGACGTCAATCGGACGTTTTTTTGCACTTTGCCGCGCCTAACGGAGCGCCCTACTCCGCTTCGAAAAGTACCGTCAGCGGGCCATTTCACGCCACAACTTGCGCCATTTGGCCCCAAGCGGACAGGGCCGGATGATCCGATCGATAGTGGCGGCCACGGTCGTCAGGATGCATTCCCCTCAGGATCTTCAGGGGACACCGCCCCGAGCGGGTGACCTTATTCAAGACTTCGTTCTTCGGTCCTATCGGTAAAGCTCGATGTGCGAATCCGAATAGCGCCTCGTGTCTAATGCCCTGCGTCGTAGGTGATCGAAATCCTAGAAGACGGTTCCCTGACAAACAGACCTTCCCCAGGAGACTCGCGAACCGCATCCAGAACCAAACGCTTCGGGATGCCAGCTTTAACGACCAGCGTACTTACAACTTGAGAAACGGATAGAGATGAAGCAGTGGACACTTCGGCAATCGTCGGGGAAGCGCGCTAGACTGACGGCCGCAAACCGCGCTCGAATTCGCCATCAACAACCCGTTGAGCAAGCCTCTGCGAGATGTCGGCGTAAAAGCCAGGCTGGCTAAGATCCGTTACCGTGACGCCGGCCTTGCCGGCCAGATGTGCCGCAATCACATCCAGAAGCGGCTTTCCTGCGCTGTCGGCGCCGACTGCAATCTTCATTGGTCCTTCCTTCCGTTTTTGCTGTTCGTCCGTTCAACGCCTTCAACGGCGTTGGGGACCTGCTCGGGCGTGCTCACCAGACATTTCGACCTGCGGCCAACGGTGAGCTTTCGTATATCCTCCCACGCTTGACATTTGTCGATCTCTAATCGACTATTGTAAAAATCGACATCGAGGAACGAAGACCAGTCGTGTCGATCCGCTCGCGCCAAGGGAGGGTGCCGGGCGTCCATGGGAGAGAGAAATTGGAATTTTTGCTCGAGGTGGAAGGGCTGAAGAAATCCTTCGGCGGCGTCGCGGCCTTGCGCGAAGGCCGCTTTCAACTTCGCGCTGGCACGGTTCACGCACTCTGCGGCGGTAACGGCGCGGGCAAGTCGACCTTCCTCAAGATACTGATGGGCATCTACAAGCGTGATGCCGGCACAATCCGCCGCCGCGGCAAGGACGTGGAATTCGCAGGCCCGGCCGACGCATTGGCCTCGGGCATTGCCATCATCGAACAGGAACTCAGCCCTGTCCCTCACATGACGGTCGCAGAGAACATCTATCTTGGCCGCGAGCCTTCGCGGTTCGGAGGCATCGATTTCCGCGCGATGAACCGGTCCGCGCAAAAGTTGCTGGACGATCTCGAATTCGATATCCGAGCCACGCAATACATGATGAACCTCTCCGTCGCGCAGATGCAGCTCGTCGAGATCGCCAAGGCGCTCAGTCACGACGCCGAGGTCATCTTCATGGATGAGCCGACATCGGCGATCGGCGAACGCGAGGCGCAGCATCTGTTTGCGGCGATCCGCCGCCTGCAGGCCCAGGGCCGCGGCATCGTCTATGTTTCCCACCGGCTGTCGGAGATCTTCCAGATCGCCGATTCCTACACGGTCTTTCGCGACGGGGCCTATGTCGGCAGCGGGACGCTGGCCGACATCGACCGACCCGGGCTCATTCGCATGATCGTCGGCCGCGAGCTGTCGGAAGAATACATCAAGACCAACACACCCACCTTGGAAACCGGCCTCGAAGTTGCCGGGCTGAGTTGCCCCAACAAAATCGAGGATATCTCCTTCTCCGTGCGCAAGGGCGAGATCTTCGGCATCTACGGCCTGATGGGCGCCGGACGGACGGAGATCTTCAATTGTCTGTTCGGGCTCGACAAGCCTTCGGCGGGAAGCGTCTCGGTCGACGGAGTGAAGATAGCCGTTTCGAAGCCATCGGATGCCATGGCGCATGGGCTGGCACTGGTCACCGAGGACCGCAAGCTGACCGGCCTCAATCCGAGCGCCTCCGTTCGTGCCAACATTTGCATGGCGAGCCTGCCGGAAATGAGCCCTGCCTTTGCCATGGATCGCGCCCGGGAGGCGCAGGCAAGCCAGCAGATGCAGGAGCGGTTTCAGATCAAGGCGGCGCGCGACACGATGCCGGTTTCCGGCCTTTCAGGCGGCAACCAGCAGAAGGTGGTGCTGGGCAAATGGTTCCTTCGAAATCCGAAGGTCCTTCTTCTGGACGAGCCGACCCGCGGCGTCGACGTCGGCGCCAAGCGTGAAATCTATCGAATCATCTGCGAATTCGCCGCTGTCGGCGGCACGGTGGTCATGATCTCGTCGGAAATCGACGAGGTTCTGGGCATGTCGGATCGGATCATGGTGATGCGCGCCGGCCGAAGCGCCGGCATCTACAGCCGGGAGGAAACGGATGCCCAATCACTCGTCCACCTTTCAACATGAGCAAGGACTGGGTGCCCGTCCGGCAGCAGAGGAGTCAGTAATGTCGGTTGGCGACAAGGAGAATACGAATGGCTGGCTCGGTTCGGAGCAGCGCCGGATGCTGATCCAGGAATACGGCATCTTCCTTGCGTTCCTCATCCTGGCGGCCGTGCTGTCGGTCTCCAACGAGTTCTTTTTGACCGCCGGCAACATCTCCAACGTGCTGTTGCAGACCTCTATCAACGGTGTCCTCGCCATCGGCATGACCTTCGTGATCCTCACGCGCGGCATCGACCTTTCGGTCGGTTCCATCGTCGCGCTTGCCGGCCTCATCAGCGCCAGCTTCGTCACCACATCCGCCACCGCCGGGATTGCAGGCGCGCCCTACCCTGTCGTCTTCGGCCTCGGCATCGGCCTGCTGGTCGGCGTTGCCTGCGGCGCCGTCTCCGGCGTGATTGTGTCGCGGTTTTCCGTGCCGGCCTTCGTGGCGACGCTCGGCATGCTGTCGGCGGCACGCGGACTGACGCTGATCTATGGCGGCGGCCGACCTGTTCCCGCGCTGACGCCGGCCTTTCGCTGGATCGGCACGGGCGACGTCCTTGGCTTGCCCGCACCGGTCATCATTCTGGTGGTGGTGTTCGCCGTCTCCTGGTGGATCCTCAACCGGACCCGCTTCGGCCGTTACATCTATGCCGTTGGCGGCAACCCTCACGCCGCCAGGACCTCGGGCATCAACACGACCCGCATTCAGTTCGTCGTCTATGTCATCTCCGGCGGTCTTGCCGGCCTCGCCGGAATGCTGCTCAGCGCCCGCACCGGCTCCGCGCTGCCGCAGGCCGGCATTGCCTATGAACTGGACGCGATCGCGGCGGTGGTGATCGGAGGAACCAGCCTTTCGGGAGGGGTCGGCCGGGTGACCGGCACGCTGATTGGCGCGCTGATCATCGGCGTCATGAACAACGGCCTCGACCTGATGGGAATCCAATCCTATTACCAGCAAGTGCTCAAGGGCGCCCTCATCGTCGGCGCCGTGATGCTCGACCAGAAGAGAAACTACGGGGCCTAAGCCCCCTTTCGGGATCGGACCTGCACAACGCGTGTCCGTTGATAGGCGAACCATGTCGGTCGCTCACTTAAGGTGGAGGTACGAAATGAAAAGATTGATGATAGCGCTCGCATCCGCGACCGCGTTGTTGGCCTCGCCGGCCATGGCGCAGGAGAAGATCAAGATCGGCGCGGCGCCTTACGGATTGAATGCCGAGTTCATGCAGATCTGGGCGGCAGCGCTTCAGGATCATCCAGCCGTCAAGAGCGGTGAAGTCGAGCTGACGATCTTCGACGGCCGCTATGATGCCCTGGTCCAGCAGGACCAGTTCAAGACGATGGTCACGCAGAAATACAATGCGATCATCTTCGCGCCGATCGATGTCGACGCGGGCGCGGCTGCCGTGCAGTCGGCCGCCGATGCCGGCATCCCGGTTGTCGGCTCGAACACCCGCGTCAATTCCGACCTGCTGGCCTCTTATGTCGGATCCGACGACACGATCTCTGGCTACATGGAAGCCAAGACCGTGCTCGACAAGATCGGCTGCAAGGGCAATGTGGTCATCCTCGAAGGACCAGTGGGGCAGTCCGCGCAGATCTCTCGTCTCGAAGGCAACAAGAAGGCGCTTGCCGAGTGCCCGGATGTCAAGATCCTCGAAGATCAGACAGCAAACTGGTCGCGCGCCGAAGCCCAGACGCTGATGGAAAACTGGCTCACCGCGCACCCCAAGCAGATCAATGGCGTGATCGGCCAGAACGACGAAATGGCGCTCGGGGCGATCGAGGCGATCAAGGCCGCAGGCCTGGACGTGAAGAGCTTCGCCATTGCCGGCATCGACGGCATCACCGATGCGCTGCACGCCGTCAAGGCCGGCGAGATGACATCGATCCTTCAGGACGCGCGCGCCCAGGCACAAGGCGCGCTCGATCTTGCCATCTTCAATGCCAAGAAGGGCGACTACAAACCACAGTCCGACATCTGGGCAACCTACAAGGACATGCCGTGGAAGGACGGCAAGGAGAAGATCTACAATGTGCCATGGACGCCGGTGACGGCGGAAAACGTCGACAAGCTTCTTGCGACGCGCAAGTAACGCAGCCCTGGGGTGTGCTTTCCTGCACACCCCACTTTTCAACAGGCCGAGAAGAGAACCATGACGGATTCAGTACGGGTTGATCTCAACTTTTCACTTGGCGGCAAGGTCGCTCTGGTCACCGGCGGCGCCTCCGGCATCGGCAGTGCGATTGCCTCGGCATTTGCCGAGAAAGGGGCTGCGGTCGGCGTGATCGATATCAATGAATCGGTTGCGCGATCGAAGGCCGACGAACTCGGCAACGGCGCGAAGTCCTTCGTCTGCGATGTGTCCGATCCGCAATCCGTGGAGGCCGTGTTTGCCGCGGCGCAAGCCGCTTTCGGTCACATAGACATCGTCGTCAACAGCGCCGGCGTCGTTATGCTTGCTCCCGCCGAGGAGCTCAGTCTCGATGCCTGGGACAAGACCATCGCCATCAATCTTAAGGGAACGTTCCTTGTGTCCCAGGCCGCGGGACGCGTCCTGATCAAGGCCGGCAAAGGCGGCAAGATCATCAACATGGCGTCGCAGGCCGGCACCGTCGCGATCGACCAGCACGTTGCCTATTGCGCCTCGAAATTCGGCGTCATCGGCCTGTCCAAGACGCTGGCCGCCGAATGGGGCAAGCATGGCATCACCGTGAATACGATATCGCCTACCGTGGTTCTGACCGAGCTTGGCAAAAAAGCCTGGGACGGCCCACGTGGCGAGGCGCTGAAGCAACGCATTCCGACCGGCCGCTTTGCCTTCCCCGAAGAAATAGCCGCCGCGGCGGTGTTTCTGGCATCGAACGCCGCCGACATGATCAACGGCGCCGACCTGCTGGTCGATGGCGGCTACACCATAATCTGACCGGCGCAAGATTGGAGCAACAATGCAGCGGTTTATCAACAATCCCGACGAGGTCGTCGAGGATACGGTCAAGGGCTTCGTCAAGGCGCATGCCGACATCGTCAGGCTCGGCGACAATCCCCGCGTCATCATCGCCCGCCAGGCGCCGGTCAGCGGCAAGGTCGGCGTCATCACCGGCGGCGGCTCCGGCCACGAGCCTGCCTTCATCGGCTATGCCGGACGCAACATGCTGGACGCGGTTGCGGTCGGCGAGCTGTTTTCGTCGCCGACAGCAAAGAGCTTCTTCGACGCCGCGCGCGAAACCAATGGCGGCAAGGGTGTCGTCTGCCTGTACGGTAATTATGCCGGCGACAACATGAATGTGAAAATGGCCATCAAGCTCGCCGCCAAGGACGGCATCGAGATCGCAACGGTCGTTGCCAACGACGATGTGTGCTCGGCGGGACCGGATGAGCGCCACAAGCGCCGCGGCGTTGCCGGCGAGATCTTCATGTGGAAATGCGCCGGCGCCAAGGCCGCGGAAAGTGCCGATCTCGCGGACGTGCAGGCAGTGGCGCAAAGGGCGATCGACAACTGCCGCTCGATTGGTGTTGGCCTTGGCCCTTGTACGCTGCCCGCCGTGGGGCACCCCAACTTTCTGATCGAACCGGGCACGATGGAAGTCGGCATCGGCCATCACGGTGAACCGGGCGTCAGGATCGAGCCGCTGAAGCCCGCGGCCGAGATCGCGCGGGACATGGTCAAGATCGTCCTGGACGATCATGACCTTGCGGCCGGAACCGAGGTTGCGATCCTGGTGTCCGGCCTCGGCGCAACGCCGGTCAACGAACTCTACATCCTCAACGGCACGATCGAACAGGAAATCGCCGGGCGCGGATTGAACATCTACAGAACCTACATCGGCAACTATTTCACCTCGCTGGAAATGGTCGGAGCCACGCTCACGGTCATGGCGCTCGACGCCGAACTGAAAAGGCTGCTGGACGTGGACGTCGATTGTCCCGCAAGGCTCTAGGAGACAGACGAATGCAGCACTTTGACAACGCTTCCGCCGGCGACATCGTTCTTTCGATCGCGGATCGGATCATCGAAAATCGGGCCTATCTGAGCGAGATCGACGGCAAGATCGGTGACGGCGACCACGGCGTCAACATGGCCAAGGGCTTCGGCATGGCCGCGGAGCGAATCAGGGGCAACGACGTGTCGCTGGCCACGGCGCTCGATACGCTGGGCACGGTGTTGATGACGGAGATCGGTGGCTCGATGGGACCACTCTACGGCGTCATGTTCACGCAATTCGCCGAAACCATCGAGACATCGCCGTCCATCGACGCAAAGACCTTCAGTGCCATGCTAACCAACGGTCTTGAAGGCGTCCAGGCGATCGGATCCGCCAAGGTCGGCGACAAGACGCTGCTTGATACCCTCGTTCCGGCCATCGAGGCTTTCGACGGCGCCAACGCCGACGGCAAGCCGTTCCCGGAAGC
>NZ_RZTF01000154.1:0-3065 GCF_004023175.1 Mesorhizobium sp. M7A.F.Ca.MR.362.00.0.0 | reverse complement strand
GCCGAAAAGGGTCGCGACGGCACGAAGGATCTGGTGGCGAAGATTGGCCGGGCCAGCCGCCTGGGCGAACGCTCGCTCGGCGTCCTCGATGCCGGCGCCACATCCTGTGCCTTGATCCTGAAGGCCCTGGCGCTTGGTGCCAGGCAGAAACTGCAGCTGTCGGCGACGGCAGGTCGTTGAATTGTGAAGTATGCTCCTCCCGAGCAATGGCTCCCGGCTGACCTTCCAGCCGGGAGCGAGCCAGAGCATGATCCCGAAAAGTGGAATTCGGTTTTCTCGGACAAACGGAAACCATTTGTCCAGAGATCATGCTCAAACAGAGCCAGAGCCCCATCCAGATCTCATCGGGATGGGGCAGGTTCTGGTGCCTGATCGGAGCCAGATTGAGAGTTCGCCCGTTTGCGCTCATCTTGGCGATTGATCTTGGGATTCGGGGAAACCGGGCAGCATGACCGTCAAGACACCATCAGCACGGAAGAACGGAACCGTGCGAGCCGGAGCCGACGCTACGGCTGAACCCATTCCGTTGCGCTATGGCGACGACCCCTATGTCTGGGCCTGCTGGCTCTATTACGAAGATCGCATGACGCAGGGCGATATCGCCGACATCATGGGCATTTCGCGGGCTACGGTGAACAGTTATTTGGCTGATGCGCGCGCCAGGGGGATCGTCAACATTTCCCTCGAGCCATCGCGGCTGAGTTCACTCTCGATCGCGCAGGAACTCAAACGTCACTTCGGCCTGCATGACTGTCTCGTCGTGCCGAGCGACGACAATGCGCGGCCGCTGATCGATCGCCTTGGCGGTGCTGCGGGCCAAGCCCTGAACAAGCTTTTGAAATCCGGCGACACGCTTGCGGTTGCCTGGGGACGAACGGTGCTGGCGATCGGCGAGCAGGCGTCGGTGCCTGCCCTTCAGGACGTCACCGTCGTTCAGGCCACCGGCGGAACGAGCGCCAGTTTTGCTTACACGCCGGAGCTCTGCGCCTCCGCCATCGCCAGCGCGATCAAGGCGAAGCTGATCAACATCACAGCGCCTGCGGTGGTTTCCACGGCCGAAGTGCGCGACATCCTGTTGCGCGAGACGCTCATTGCAAGCCAGTTCGACGCGCTTTCCAAAGCCAACAAGGCGCTGTTCGGCGTCTCTTCGCTACGGCCAAATTCAACGATCCACACCAGCGGCTTCTTTGAATCGGTTTCGTTGCAGCAATATCTCGCCAAGGGTGCGGTGGGCGTGGTTGCCGGCCGCTTCATCGATGGTCAAGGCCATCCGGTGGCCGGCCCGCTCGACGACCGGACGATCGGGATATCGCTGCAGATGCTGAAGTCCATCGGCCTGCGGATCGCGGTTGCCGGCGGTTTCGACAAGGTGCCGGCAATCCTCGCCGCGCTGCGCGGCGGCTACGTCAATGTGCTTATCACCGACGCTGCCACGGGGCGCGGCATCCTGAACGCCGATGGCGTGACAGAGCTTGACCAGAAGCTGTCGCAACGCCCGAAGGTCGACAACAGCGTGGCGCTGCCCAGCAACTTCCGGACCCATATCAAGAAATTCCTGAACGACCCCGACGATGTTGTCGAGGAGATGCTTGACGGCGCGTTGAAAGCCCACGCCGCCTACATCAAGCCGATCAAGGGGTCCCATCGTGCCCTTGTCGCCCGAAACGGGCCGAGGCCAGGCAAGGTAGGGCTTGTCATCGGCGGCGGCACCGGGCATGAGCCCTGCTTTCTCGGCTATGTCGGCAAGGGCCTCGCCGATGCGGTGGCGGTCGGCAACATCTTCTCGTCGCCTCCTCCGGGTCCGATCTTCCAGTGCGCCCAGGCCGCGTCGGGCGGCCAAGGCGTGCTCTTCGTCTACGGCAATTACGCCGGCGACGTGATGAATTTCGAAATGGCGGCCGAGATGGCGGCGGAAAACAGCATCGAGGTGCGGACGGTCGTGACGACGGACGATATTGCCTCCTCGCCGCTGGAGGACAGGGAGGGACGCCGCGGCGTTGCCGGCAACTTCTTCATGTTCAAGATCGCCGGAGCCGCCTGCGACCGCGGCTGGTCGCTCGAGGCCTGCGAGGCAGCAACCCGCAAGGCGAATGCACGGACATTCACTATGGGCGTCGCGCTGGAGCCCTGCTCCCTGCCGCAGACCCGCCGCCACAATTTCGAAATCGGTCCCGACGATATCGAAATCGGCATGGGCATCCACGGAGAACGTGGTGTTATCCGCGAAAAGATGATGAGCGCCGATGAGATCACGGATCGGGTGATGGACCGCATCTTTTCGGAGATGAAACCGGCATCGGGCGACCGAGTCGCGGTGCTGATCAATTCATTTGGGGCGACGCCACTGATGGAGCTCTACATTCTCTTCAGACGCGTCGAGCAGCGGCTGAGTGCCAAGGACATCAAGATAGAGGCGAACTGGGTCGGGCACTATTGCACGTCGCTCGACATGGTCGGTGCGTCGATCTCGATCTTGCATCTCGACACCGAGTTGACGGACTTGTTGCATCATCCTTGCGATACCGCCTTCCTGAGGGTCGGCTGAGAACACAAGACATGCGCCCCACGAAGGGCTGCATCCTGCTTGAACTGGGAGGAACACGATGGCGGACAACGCGGCGCGGCAACTGAGCCGGATGTTCTATCGCATTTCCATCGCCATCGAGGCGGGAAAAGACCATCTCTCGGATCTGGACGGTGCCATTGGCGACGCCGACCACGGCATCACCATGTCCCTCGGCTTCATGGCAGTGAATGCGGAGCTGGCCAAACTCAACCTCGACGACACGCTTCCGTCGGAGGTTTTGACTGCGGCAGCGTCAGCCTTTCTCGATGCGGTCGGCGCATCTACGGGACCGCTTTATGCGACAGCGTTCCGGAGAGCAGCGCAAGCCCTCAAGCAGGAAGATTGCCTTTCATCCACAGGCCAGGCGGCAATTGTCGAGGCAATGACGACCGGCATCATGGAGCGCGGCAAGGGCCAACGCGGCGACAAGACGATGCTGGATGCATGGATTCCTGCAACGGAAGCCGCCGCCAGTGCGCGAGCCCGCGCAGCTTCAAGC
>NZ_RZTF01000153.1:0-13801 GCF_004023175.1 Mesorhizobium sp. M7A.F.Ca.MR.362.00.0.0 | reverse complement strand
CGCGCCTGCAGCATCGCGTGGATATGGACGTGCTTGGTCTCGGCATGGTGTGCAAGCACGAATTTGTGCCCCGGAGCGCGTTCTTCGAGCACCGCACGCGCGGCCGCCATGATGGCTTCCGCGTCCGTACCAGCCCGGGCCGAGAAAAGCAGGTGATAGGCATTGCGCCGCTCCCGGCCGGAAAGTTGTGACCGCCATTCCTCAAAAATCGCCGCGGCCGCCTTCGTCGGCTGTTTGCTGGAAACCGCCTGTCCATTCGCCTGGCGAACCTGGTTGTGCGCCCGAATAAACTTTTGCAGAAAATATTGCGCCTTGCGCTCGTTGCCGACGGCCGCGGTCACTACCGCGCGAATACCGGCCTTCCCCATGGCTTCGCTGAAGCCGGCTTCGATCTTGTCGAGCGCTTTGCCGCGCGAATTTGCCCGCCCGGCCGCTAGAATCTTGGCAAGTGGTCCGGCGCGTTCTCCCGTGTGGCCATAAACGGCGACGCTGTCACCCGTGCGAGCATACACGAACGGCTTTGATCCAAAGGCCGCGTTCAAAGCCTCACTAAGCGCTTCGTCCGTGACGTCGCCGGCGAGCTCGAACCGCACCTCGATGAAATTCGTATTCTCAAGCTGCGGCTCGAATGCCTGGGTGAATTGATGCAGAAAGCCGCGACGGTCCTGCGCACTCGCAAGCCCCTGTCCGCTATCGGTGAAGATCTCGATGTCGCGCTTCTCGCCCTGTTCATTGGCGCGTGCGCCGATATAGGCGAGCAAGGCGCCGGCCTGCTTAGCGTTGGCCGCACTCGACAGGACCTTGAACACGGCTGGCTGCGCGCCCGCGGCAAAGGCCGCTCGCGCGGCAATCCCCCTCGCCTCTCGCGTCGACCGAGCCGAGTGTCGAGTGGACGGGAGCGCGCCCGACCTTCCGCCGCCCCCGCCACGGCGCCGCCATTCTTCTTCCTCTTCCTTGACGAAAGCGCCGAGTGTGAGGCCGAAAATCGCTATCGCCCCATTTGCGTCGCTGGATGAACGCAGACTCCCGCTGGTGCCCACAGACAGCGGTATCGCGCTGAGCGGTCCTCCTCGACCTGAGGACGAAACAGGTGCCTTTGCGACGCGGGAGCTCGCTCCGCGGTGCTTCGCACTCCCAATCGACGATTGCACGCCAGCCATAGGCGAAGCCACGCGGGCCTGGGTCACGCCACTCGCACGGATGTTCATCGCTTGACGATCGGCCGTCTCCCGGCCAGCCGATTGCAAAAGCTTATCATCGTTAAGCTCCTCGAGATCGCCAGCGCCCGGTATGCGCAAATAGCGTTCGATTTCGGCAGCATATCCGGCGAGACGACCGCTCATGCCTTGACCTCGCTGCGCTTGCGCGGCCTCGCAATCATCGCCTTCAATTCTTCGCGGAACCGACGCACGAGCTCGCCAATGGCGATCAAGGCGCGCTCGAGGTCTTCGTCATACGGCACCCGGCCCTCGTTCATCGCGCGGACCGCCTGGTTGAAATTCACACCGACGCGGCGAAGCTGGTCGGTGGCCTCCTCAATGGCGGGTCGCAGCTCCCCCGTCGCCGCCGGCAGAAACCCCGCCTCGGTCCGAACAAGGCGGCGAACGACTTCGCTGACCGTCACCGACTCCCCGTCAGCCATTGCGCGCAGCCGCTCCAGTTCGACGCTTGAGAAGCGCACATGCAGCACTTCGCCATAGCGCCTGGATGCGTTCTGACTTTCTGTTTGGCCACTGTTGGGTGTCATCTTCTAGCCCGCTTGCGGGCGCTAAGGCCCTTGGGCCGCGCCGCGTCTTTTCGTGTGTAACACAAAAAAGGCTATCCTGCCAAAGACAAAAAACAACATCACCAAAATATCTTTGCGGTGATAATCTGAATCACCCCAGATTTCATTTCACAATATCTGCACATGTTAGCAAGGAAACATGCCACATCGGAAACATCTTGCATCGTCAACTTAGAGACAAGCCGACTTATCGACATGTTTCTTTTTCAACATGTGGCCTTGCTGCGGAATCATCATGCTAACATGGGGACAAATCGCAACGAGCAGGGAACGTGAGCTCGTACGATCGGGATCGCGGCGACCCCCGTTGGCATGGGTAGCCGGATAAGCTGAGCCACGCGCCCGAGGCCGACGGGCACGGTCGATTTGCGCCGGGCCGAGCATCGATGGCCCGGCCTCGGTCGTGTAGCCCCCAGCGCTCTCTGGAACCCTGTGGAGGCGTGCCCCGGGGCGGGCTATCCTAATCGTTTGGCAGCTTGTGCTTATGGATCCTGATGTAGTCCTGCACCGCCTGGCGCAGCAACTCGGTCATGCTGTGGCCGTTGCTGATCGCGAGCAGCTTGAATTGGCGCTGTTCGCCGGCCGTAAGGTAATAGCCGCAGCGCACCATTTCCTCGTCGCGAATCTTCTTGCCGGCAACCGGATCCTTCTTCTGGCCCTGTCGCAGCATTTTGCGGAAGTCCGGCCGCGGTGACGCCGCCGCAGCTTCGGCCTCCGATGCCGCCGCGGGTGCGGCGGCAAGCGGCTGAGAGGCGGGATCGGTCTTGGGAGCGATGAACATGCTCGGAAGCGCCGGCGGCTCAGTGGAGATCGCTCTCATCATGCGAGCCTTCTTGTCGTCCTGTGACTCCGGGAGGCTCTTGTCGGTCATGCGGCCTGCCCCATTGCTTCGGTGAAGGTCTTCAGTACATCGTCGAAGACCCCTTCACTTTCGGCAATCGCCTTCGTGTCGGGCTGATCTGGGCTGTAGAGTGTCTGGCCGCTTTGCAGGTCCCGATAGGCGACACGGTTTTGCAGCTCATGGTCGGCGATCGGCGTGCCGTTCGCCTGAATGATTGCGCGCAGTTCGCTCAAGGCTCTCGCCTTCGCATCGATGATGGTCTGTTTTGTCAGGACAAACACGGCTGGCAGCGGCCGGCCGCGTGTTTCGACCGCGAGCGGGATGTAGTGGTCGGTGATCTGGATTGCGGCGGTCACGTCATCGAGCGCGAAGAAGATCGGCACCACGACGATATCGGAAGCAAATAGCCCGGCCATGAGATTGTCGTTCGTGGTGCCCTCGGTGTCGATCAGCACCAGGTTACGGTCGCCATTATGGCGCTCCGCCGCCTCCAGGATCTCGCGCGGCGTCGTAGCGCTGACGAGCTGTAGTGTCTCGGGACGATTGCCGGCCTCCTTGAGCATCTGAGCCCACCGGCTCATGTTTTGGCGAACGTCGCCGTCGATGAGTGTCACCGCGTAGCCGCGCTTAAGGGCGACGGATGCCAGCGCGCGCAGCAGGGTCGATTTTCCAGTGCCACCTTTGGCGATAGCGGCAGATATGATCATAGCTCGGGGACCTTCGATGAACCGGTTTTATGCCAACCGCCTGCCCGGCAATTGTCATAACTGAACCCAAAGTGTAGTGTCAATTTATGAGCGATCAACCGGACAGGACAGTGATGTTCAGGGCAGCTTTGGCCGAGATCTCGACGCGAGACGGCTGCGAGGCCGCGCTTGATGCGGCAGCCGCCACGCTGGCGCATTACAGCGCGCTTGCCTCCGTCGGCATGATGCTACAGCGCGAGCTGATCTTGATGGTGCCGAGAGGTAAGGTGTGCGGAACGGATGATTAGGGCAGTATTGGTGGCCGTAGCGGCGGCGGTGAGCCTCGGCGCCGCCGCTCCAGGTGATCAGTCCAAGGAGGCCGGCAGCAATCCGATGTGGCCCGCGGGACTGCGTTGGGATTGCGCCACGGCAGCAAAAATCGTGTGTGAACGCGACGGCTCCTGCAAGGTCGCTCAAGCCGAGGCTCCATTCCTGCTCAATTACGACAACAACAACGTCGAGTTTGCCAGCGGCGATGTCCGCATCAAGCGGCATTATCAGCAAACGGTGCAGGCAAGCCCTCTCCAAAGCGAGGTCAAGGTGGAGCTTGCCGACAATCGGGTCATCTGGCTGACGGCGGTGGACGCCAGTCGCACCTATTCTGACGCCTGGGTGGGTGCCCTCACTGAATTGAAGGGTGGCGCCGTCCTTCTGGTATCCCAAGGCGTCTATTGCACCCCACACAAGTGAGCGCCGCGAACCGGGCCCGCGCCAGGCGGACGGCTTCTGTAGCGCCGGAACCGCCAGCGACCCGTTATCTCCGGCCTCCGCCGTCCCTACGGCGCTATTGGAGGCGCGCTCCGGCTCCGGCTCTTTGGGCATGGGAATTGCGGCGACACAAAAGAAGATCCTTCGATGGACCCGATTGCGCGTCGAAGAGTCCGGTGCCACGAGCGGCGATCACTGCAGGAAGGGTTTCGAGGGGTTTGCTGATCGACCCGGGAACTGAGCCGAAACCAGACGTTGGCATGCAGACGATCATTGAAGCAGCATCGCTTGCCAGCCATCCGGTCCCCTGGAGAATGCGACCAGGCCATCACCTTCGCCTTTCCAGGAAGTGCGAAGCTTGTACTTCACGGCGCATTGCACGCCGGGTCCCATGATGTTCTTCGAGCACTCTCCGATGCGCAACGTCGCTTGATCAGTATTTTTCGCTCGCCGGAAAGCGTCCAAAGCCTCGGCCGGCGATGGAATCTCAACGCCGGCCGCGGCCAGTTTCGGACACAGCGAGGGTTCGGACGCAATCGCCGCGGAGAGCTGGCCTTGAGTCGGATAGAATGCGAGCGTGCCGCCTATGCCAACCAATGTTCCGGATGCCGCCGCCATGATAAGGGTCCCGCATTGAACATGATTACGGCTTCGGAAAAACGTTGAACGTCGACGCGATAAGGTCCGTCGTATAAACTGTCTCGCCGTTGCGTTTGAAAGAGTTGTTGCTGATGCGGCCTTCGACGAAGACGACATCGCCGGGCTTGGCGTTCTCCGCCACCCAGGCGGCTTGCTTCTCCTCGAGGACCGTTACCTGGACCCAGTCCGTGGCTTCCTTGGCAACGCCTTGTTCGTCCTTCCAATTGCGATTGGTGGCAATGTTGACCCTCGTGCTTTTGTCGAAGGGCGCTACCGACCCAACATTGCCATGAATGGTGAACCTGTTGACGCTTTTCATCGGGGTAACTGCCTCTTTTCGTGCAACTAATTTAGCTAGCCGGAGTGACTCAAGATTATGGTCTGCTAAGGTTGAACCAGGTGCGCTGCCGCAGCCCGTTCGCGTCGTCGTACTCGATGTAGTAAGGCTTCGCGCGGCGCGGGCGTTGTATGTCGTAATAGGTGGTCGTTCGATCGTTATGTGCTCCGCTGGAGACATGAGTAAGCTGGACCGGCACGGTGCGGCCGCCGAGCTGGATGGTCATCGCATGGCTTCCGTCGGCCTGACCATGCCGCGCTCCAAAGTTGGCAGGCTGACCGAGATTGCCAGCCGCGATTCGGCACATGCTGGCCTGCCCTTGTCCCGGCCGGTCGCTAGCCGGCGCGTAAGGCATCCACCCCTGCGGGCAGGCCTCGTACGGATCGTAGCCGGCGCCGGACGAATTGGCCTGCGGACAAGTCGGCCACGAAAACCCGGGCAATCCCATGGCGTCGATCAGCCGATCTATCGGCGGATCACAGGAGGGCGTGCCCTGCCAGTCACCAGACAGACAAAGCAGGACCTGGCAGCCCCACTCGGATGCGAATGTTTGGGACGGAACAGACGCGGCGCCGGCGATCGCGACAGCGCCCACAACGAGATATTTCAGCATGGTGCGGGCCCTTTACCTCTGAGCGTTTTTGACACTTTACTATGGATTTTGCTCAGGGAAAAGGGCAGACCGAACAGGCGGATTCGTGCGAATACATAGATTCATGCTGCCAAACGAAGCGGGCGAGGTGAACAACCCGCTTCGGGACAATATCGCCTGGTTCCTCGAAACCGAGCGCCGTAAGCGAAAGCTTCGCCATCAACACATGGCGGAACTGTTCAAGACGTCGCCTGGTCAAGGGCTGGCATACCGCACCTACATCCGCACCATGAGAAAACGAAACAACGTGACCCTGCGCACGGTCGAACAGATGGCCCAGGCGCTGCAGGTATCGATCGCGACACTTCTGGTCGGCCGCGCGGCGGTGGAACCATGGGCGCATAAGCTCACCGAAACATCGATCCGCGCCCGCCTCGCCGCCATCATCGACAGCGAGCGCAAGCGCCGCAACCTGGTCCGCCACCAAATGGCGGAGCTCCTGGGCGTCTCGGAGATCACTTTCACCAAGCTCGAGCGCGCGAACGGCAATATCAGTGTCGACACGATCGCCGCCGTCGGCGAGGCGCTCGGCCGCGATCCGGCGACCTTTTTGTTTCGGGAACCCGACGGCCAGCATCAACCGGCTTGATGTGGCGCGGCCGATCGCAAAGGCTGCTTTAAAGACAGCCTCGTGCCGCGTTTAGGGTTCCGCGGCAAGCGTGGTTTTGGCGGCTAGGGCGTCAGCCGGTCGGCGATTCGTGACTGGGGAATGGCTTCGACCCTTCCGGCGCCAAGTCGGATCGGCTGTTAAACGGTCCTTTGCTATATTTATTGCGGGAGCTTCCTGTGGACGCCGCTTTTTTGAAGGCTGTCGGATAAAATTTAAGGCCGAGATTGGGCCGAAATTTCGCAATCCAGGCGATCTGACGTCGATGCACGACAACAATGTGATTGGTGAGGTTCCTGGCGCGCCATTGCCTGCGCTCGGTGACGCGCAGCAAGCCGAGCGTGCCGGCTTTGCGCAGCGCATTGCGCACCGTTGTCGGCCCGACGCCGGCGCGATCGCCGATTTCCTTTACCGATCGGTCGCAGTTGCCGTGCTGCCGGCAGTCGCACATGACAATGTAAAGCGCCGCGCTTTCGCCTTCGGTGAACTCGCCGGCGAACTCGGGCCGGATAGCCTGCATGCGGGCGAGCCGCCGCTTGCGTCTCCATCGCACGGGATCTCGCAAGCCGCTGGCAGCTTCGCGGCGGCCTCGCTCACTGCGAGGGCGTTGCGGATAAGAGGAGCGGGGTAGTGCGCGACCATCCGCAGGGGCCTTCTTGAGGTTGGCGCGTTGTCGCTCAGCCTTCTCGCAAAGCCGCTCCGCATCGGCCTCGCCCAGCAACTCCTCGCCGTAGAGCTTCCATATCTGCCGGCAAAAATCGTCCAGCTCGGCCAAAGACCGAATGTTCGTGAGCCATAGGCTCAACGTTGAATAGAGATCCATTTCTTTCCTCTCGCCAGGCCGTACAAAGCCGTGGCGCGGAAGCGCATTTTTTCTTGCAATGCCGGGAAAGATGGGCTACGGTCTCACTAAATCATCGGCGAGATCAGGAGCGCCAACTCCTGTAGCCTATTCCCTAGAAAAGCCGGCCTCCGCGCCGGTTTTTTTGTGCTCGATTTTTCCTCCGTTCAGACTCACTCTTCATGATTGCAAGGCTGAGCATACAAAGTAAAGTATCAAAAAATCCGCGAGCGCGGATCGTTGAGTATCGCCGCCTGACAAGCAAGAATCGCGCCGGGACGCCTGGCGTTCGATTTCTTACGGTTTGCCCGAAGCCGCCCCATGGCGCGTCAAGCTATCGATCTGAGGCGCTGAGTAGCTGGGCGATCTGAATGACGCCCCGCTGTTTGCGGGGCGCCCTTTGGTGTTCGTCAGTCGCCGTTGCGACGGTTCGGGCCGAGACCAGATGAGGCTGTAGCTCTGACCGCCTTCGTCGGCAACGACGTTGGCATAGATTGGGACGGTGAAGCTCGGATCGTCGAGCTTGAGGCGCGAGATAGGCGCGGCCCTCGTTGGACTTTTGGACCAGCCGGCACCGAACTCGACTCGATCAACGAGCACGCGGTGGCTGGGTGCGTTTTCGCCGCTGGCGCGCGTATCGGGGACGATCCGGACCTTCTTGGCCTGGAGGGAAAGCGTGCGATCTCGCCGTTGAATTCTTCGCCGGCCAGCTGGAAGTTGCCGATAGTAGCATGTTCGTGTGCTCCTGACGGTTTGTCCGAAGCCGCCCTGTGCGGCCTCGATAGCGGTCGCTAGACGACGGTCCGCCGACTGCATCCACTGAACCGCAGCGGAGCGGAGGACGGCGGAAGCCGAGCTTGTTGTCCCGCGAGGAATGCGGCGAAGCCACAAGGGAAGAAGGTCGGCGAAGCCGTTGCAGGCAAAACGCCGGACCGGCATCAGACAGACCAATCTTAAGAGAGGCCGTTCAGGGAGGGTCCGGGCATCCGTTCCAGAAGAACGATACTGGAGATATCGGAATGTCGGCCATGCATCCGGCACAAGCGGCACGATCGATGCCGCCACGAAACCAGAGGCACGAGGTCTAGGCCCTGTCCGGTCGCCGCTCAAACGGCCGCACATGATCCCGCCACGCCGCCAAAGGGTCAGGCGATGAGAGCAGTCTTGATACCGACGATTAACGCCGCAAAGGGACCGTCCACCTGGTTCCGGCGGTCTGATAGGCTCGGGGCCGAATTGCTGCGCGCTTACGTCGTGACGGTCCGACGCGTGCGCCTTCGATCATGCACAGTGCGGCGACGAGCTTGCTGGCCACCGCAGTGATCATGACCTTCCTGAAGCGACCGCGCACCCATAACCGCAATGAATCGGTCGAGCTAGTTGGATTCAAAGAACTCGTTGGACGCCGTTTCCAAGCCAAGTGAGACTGTGGCCATGGAAAACGAAGAGGGAGGGCCCGTTCATCTTCGACGCATCGACCCCTCGCAGAACATGCGGCGGTTTTATATGGTTGCGATCCAACCGACCTTGTTCGGCGGAGCATCCGTCATTCGCAACTGGGGCCGCATCGGGACCAGCGGCCAGTCGATGATGGAAACCTTCGATAGCCAAGACGGTGCGGCCACCGCATCAATGAAGCTTCAGCGCGCCAAGCGCCGGCGCGGATATCGCGACTGTGATCCGGACTAGCGCTGGCGACATCGCGCAAGATCGCAGGCCCGAAAGGCCAACTCGATGCCGCGGCGGCCAGCCGATCGCCATAAGCACTGTCATCCCTGTTTTCCGGAATTACCGGCGATGATGGAGATTCTTCCGCTCTTGTCCGCGATCGGTGAAAATCTGAACGGAATGCCCCCAAGCTTAGCTACAACCCAACCTGTCCCTACGCGCGCCGCTTTTTGCAGGCGGCGATCCACTGCATGGCGGAGATTGGATCTTCTAGGATGGCGACCTGCCTGGCGAAATCGATAAAGGCGTGGTGTGCGGCGCTTAACGGTTTGTGCCCATCCTCTGCGTCATAGCAGGCCTGAAGGGCGGTCTGGTGGATCAGATCTCTTTGATCCTCGGGCCAGTCGCTGAGGAAATCGATGGCGTCCGCGAGGCTCGCAATCTCTTGCACGATATAGGGCGCACGCTTCACGAAAATGGGGCTGCCGAACTCCTCCGCATCCATGCGTTCCTCCCAGTTCACGAACCACCGCTTTGGACGAGCATTCCGCCCGGCAACCATCGCAAATGTGCTGTCCGGACCGAGACGGTTCAAGGGGCGCGATGGAAGATTTCTCGTTGGCGCAGGTGCCTGGGGGACGGCGGCAGGATCAGGGCATCAAACGTGCGTAGCAGAATGTTGCGGCGCTGTCAGTACGCGGCCCAGCCGACGACGAACATGATGAGATCAGCCATCTCCGATCGTCGTGTCAATAAACGGCTCGTCCAGCAGGCCGCAGGCCAGCGCGCTGCTCTAGATGGCGCGCAAGATGGTGAGTAGGTCAAGGAGATTGCGGGCGATGCGATCAGTGGCAACGGCTAGCACCTGGTCGCCGGGCCTGAGGCTTTTAAGCATGGTTTTCAGCCTCGGCCACTCGGCATCCTTGCCGCTGAGAAGTCACCAAATTAAATCGCGGTCGTGGAGCCTCACACAGTGAGGTTGCAGAGTGGCTGCTCACGCGCGCCTCTCTCCCAACCAAAGCAAACGAGGGCGTACAGTCAGTTCGGGTGCTGGAGAAAGTTCGTGGCCCTGAGCCCGGTTTCACAGGGCGGCAGTAGGAGCGTCAGCATAGCGCCGCTGCAGGCGGACGCGGGACCGACAGCCCCGGGTGCCATGTGGACTGCGCCGACCTCATGCCAACAACTGCCGTGGTTCTCCGTTATGGACGGCGAGGAGCAGCACCCCCGAAAGGCGGCGCTTGGTGCTCCTTCCGCCTGCCGGCGTTCGCTTGGGAACGGCCGAAGGCCCCGCCGTGCGGCGGAGCCCTCGTCGAGGCGATCAGTCCCGGTTGGGGCGAGACCAGATCAGCTGCAGGCCTTCCTCGCCTTCCACCTCGATCAAGGTGGCGTAGATCGGCGCGGGGAAGCTCGGGTCGTCCAGTTTGACCGAGAGGTAGTCGCGGCCCTCGTTGGAGACCTTCTGCCAGGCGGCTCCCAGTTCGACGTTACCCGAGTAGACGCGGAAGTGAGGGCCCTTGTCGGAAGGGTTCTCGACGCGGATCAGCTTGGCCTTGACGTTGAGGTTGAGGGTCTTGATGGCGCCGGAAAAGCCGGCGTTGCCGTTTGAGGTAAAGGTGCCGATGGTAGCCATGATGTCGTCTCCGTGAGTTTCTCGGGCCGCGACCACCGCGACCTCGATGGCGGTCGACAGACCGGAGGCGATCGGCCCGCACCCCGCAGGGGACGCAACGCAGTGGAGGGCAGCCAGGGCGAGGCTTTCTTGTTCCGCGCGGAATGGCGGCGAAGCCAACAGGGGAAGAAAGTCGCGACCGGCTGTTGCGGGCTTGAGAACGAGGCGTAGCGTAGCGAAGACGGCCTTCGGTCAGACAGCCCCATCGAGGACGCAGGTGGTGCGCCCTTCCATGAAACCGCCGGCCAGACGACAGGCGAACCCTAGCGGCATGATCCCCGCAACCGCAGCCACGGTGAGGCGCCATCAAGCCCGGCCCGTGACGCATCATCATGGCAGAACGACCGACAACCACAGCCGGAAAGGGACGCACCCGTCCCATCACTCCGGTCGGTTGACGACCGGCCGACTGGCGAAACTCCGAGGGTCCGGCGTCTGCCGCTTAAGGATGGATGGCCGCGAACACGGTCACGGAAATACCTATCCCGAGCGGGACGTCGGCAGGGGCCGGCTGATCTGGCTCGGCCCGCTGGGGTACGACCCGAACTGACCGGGTGCCAATGGCGGATCCTCGGCCGGCTGCAAGATAGGATGGCTCTGCGCCACCCCCGACATGGATCGGAGAATGCAGCATCATGCAGCCTCCGCGCTGTGCGTCGCATTCGGCTGGAGATCATGCAGATAGTTGACCGCACGCTGGGCATGGGCCGCCGCGGCAAAGATGAATCGCTTCTCGTTCCTGAGGATTTCGAGCCAGCTTGCCAGGTAGCTGGCATGGTCAGGCCGCGGCTCGAGCTCTGGCACGATGCCGAGGTCAGCTGCTAAAAAGCAGCCGCCGAGGTCGGCCACGAGCTCTTCGTGGGCCCGGAACTCGCGATCCTTGTGGTAACGGGAGAGGTTGCGATCAAGCCGGCTTTCCGAGCCGACCCAATGGGTCATTTCGTGTCCGAGGGTCGCATAGTAGCTGGGCCTGTCGCGGAAACTCTCGAACGGCGGCATTTGCACAATATCGAGAGCCGGATTGAAATACGCCTTGTCGCCACCGTGGCGGATGACGGCCCCGGTATTTGCGAAGAAGGCATCCGCATGTTCGATCCGCTCCACCGGGTCTGACTCTGGCGCGGGATTGCCGTAATACTGCGCGGGCAGGCCTTCGATCTGGTCGGCGCAAAACACCGTATAGGCCTTGAGGAACGGGACCCCGCGCTCGACCTCTTCGCCATAGGCATCGGTTTCGGTGCGCACGATGCGGCTGGCATAGACAACCATTGAGCCGGTCTCGCCTTTGCGGACATGACCGCCCAGCTCGACGCTCTGCTTGAACGTCATCCAGGTCGGGGAAACAAAACCCCTCGAAACCGCCTCCGACCAGAGAAGCAGGGTATTGATCCCCTGATATGGCAATCCATTGTGGCGCAACGGGCGTGTGATACGCCCCGTAGTGTTCGCCGCGCTCCACGGCTTCACCCACGGACGCACGCCCTTTTCCAGCTCCGCGACGATGCGGTCGGTGATCTTCGCGTAGATATCGACGCGGGATTTGTTGCTCTTCCTGTCCATTTTCCGGACCTCCGTTCGAGGCCGCGCCAATCGCGGCCGTCACGAGGTCCGACAGCGCAGGACCGCAGGCCCGCGAACCCGCAGAAGAGCAATCGGAAGGAAGGGACACGTCGCTTGAGGGCCGCAACGTTAGTGGAGGACGGCGAAGCCGTTTCGCGGAACGAGGACCGGAGCAGGACCAACATTCGTGACTGACCGCGGTTGGCACGGCCGCATCAGGTGGTCTGCCTGCTTTTTCTCATTTATTGCTTTTAGGCCCAGGGGGCCTGCTACCGAATCGGGTGCCGGGCGCAGCAATGTTGATCAGGCTGGATACCGCGTGAGAGCTTTTGAACGACCGCTATTCATTGCATTTTCGTCCGCTTCTTTCTTTATCGTGGGTGTCGGAATCGTTCTGCCTGCCTGGATAGCTTTCCATGGTGGCGGCTCTCGGCTGGTGGGACTGGTGCTGCTTTCATCCAGTGTGGCGGGTCTGTTGCTTGCGCCGGTCGCGGGTCATCTGGTCGATCGGCACGATCGGCGGACCGTCACGGTGGCAGGGCAGATGATCAGGGCCTTGGGGCTGTTCCTTCTCGCTGCCACCGGAATTGTCGCAGAATCTCTGTCGCCAGTGCTTCTCATCGTTTCCGGCGTATTGGGAGCCTTCGGGTTCGCGCTTTTGGCGGGATCGCTGAGTGGCATTTTGCAGGCGATTGTCCCAGAAGCCCAGCGCATGGGATTCGCCCTTCGGCTCTCCCTCTTTAACCAGGCTGGCATAGCGATCGGAACAGGTGCTGCCGGACTTGCCATCGACAGGCTCGGCAGTCCCATGTCTGCCCTGTTGTTCGCACTGGTGGCGCTGGCCTGTCTTCCCATGCTGAAGATGATCACGTCGCATGCCGGCAATGTTCAATCGTCGCAGCGGCTCAGCCTCATTCCCGCTTCGAGGCAGGCCCTGAGCTATTTGCTCAACAATCCATACAGCCTCTCGGCGGCGGTAACTGTCGGCCTGGCCTTTGCCGTGATCCAGATCACCAATCTGCTCCTTCCAGGTTTTGTGACCCGATCACTCAGCGGAGACAGCGAACTGTTCGGACTGCTCGAGATGACAGCCGCTGTCGCTGGGATGGTCGCATTGGCGGTTGTCGGCATTCCATCAATTGCCGAACGCCTCCGAAACCTTACGCCCACAATCCTGATTGCGGCGGGCGCCTCCCTGATTCTGTTCTCCCTGGCTACAAGTCCGGCAGTCGCCGTGGTTCTTTATTGCGTGGCCGGCATGCTCTGGAACGTGGCCCGAGCGGCAGCCAATGGCCATCTTCTGACAGTCGTGGACACCACGATGATCGGCCGCGTGCAAGCCGCAAGCCTTCACGACCCTGCTTACGAGTGGGTTTGGCCTTGCCATATATCTGCTGCCGACAATGGTGCCCGGAGCCTCCGAGGCAACCCTCTACATGGCGTGCGGCTCCGCCATTGCGGTCTGCGTTGGCGGCTTGTCCCTGTGGAGCAAAGCTCAAGAGCCGCGCTAATCCTGGGACTTGCTACGTTATGAGTTTATCGCAAAACCCGCCGTACGAAGAAGGCCGGGCGGAGCCGAAGCTCCGCCCGGTGGCAGTTAGCCCAGAGCCGCCATCTGCAGATCGGCCGCCTGCCGGCTGACGCCCTGGCCGGGGTTCTCGACCTGTCGCTCGTAGGGCCTCCAGCTCTCGCCGACGATGTGCTCGTAGGCGGCGACGGCGCCCTCGGCCGCCATGCGCAACGCGTG
>NZ_RZTF01000152.1:0-13805 GCF_004023175.1 Mesorhizobium sp. M7A.F.Ca.MR.362.00.0.0 | reverse complement strand
TCCCTATACGGGGAGAGGATGCCGGCAGGCAGGTGAGGGGCAGCGCCGGCGTTCGCAAAAAAGTGACGCGGATTCGAAATCCGAAGCGATTGCCCAGGTAAACGGCGGGGCGAAGTAGCTACCTTATCCGCGCGTCGATGATCTCGACGAAACGTGCGAACAGGCCGGCCTGCGACTTGATCTTGAGCTTGCGGTAGATGTTGCGGCGATGGACCTTCACGGTTCCCGGCACGATGCGCATGGCCCTGGCGATCGATTCCGTCGAATGCCCCTGCAGCACAAGGTCGACGACATGTTTTTCGCGCGGCGTCAGCGACAGGCTCTGCCAGATGTGGGCGCGGTCGAACTCGTTGACCGGAGTGGTTGTCTCGTCCTGCTGCGCCTCTGCCGGTTCGTCGGCCGGAAGGGCGGGCCAGCGCAGCCTGGCGAAGCTGATCACCGCCGGCGCCATGTCGCGCAGCAATCTGGCATCGGCGGTGCCGAACGGGCCTGAAGCGCGCAGCCGCATCAGTGAGAGCACCAGCGCATCCTTGCCCGGCAACGGCACGAAGAAGCCGACCTCCTCGGCCAGCCTGGTCTGGCTGTAGTAGGAGCGGAAATACTCGCTGGCATAGAAGCGGTCCGGCGCCAGTTCGCGCATGCGCCAGAACCCTTCCTTGCGCTCGACCGCCGCGTGATGGAACGGGTCGAGCAGATAGGGTCCCTCCTGGTAGAGCGCGACGAAGACGTGGCTTTCGGCCGGCGAGAAGGTCTCGAACAGCAGCGGCGGGCGCGCGGCGCCGCGATAGCCGAACACCACGCAGTGGTCGAAGCCGACATGGAGCCGCAGCCAATCGACCAGCGCATTGCCGAACAGGTCGCCGCTGGTCTCCCGCGTCGCCGCGACGAGCGTGGCGAGCTGGCTGTATTCGTCGCTGCGGGACAATCCATACCCCCTTAAACGAGAAAATAGATCAGATATACCACCTCAGAGGTATATACTAGCCGCCATTGGCTCTGCTAGCGTCCCGATATTGCCCTGTTGCTGGAGCCATCAGCCTTGACCGCAGTGCCCGACATCGAGTTTCGCGGCGTCACCAAGCGCTATGGCGCGGTGACCGCGGTAAGCGGCATCGATCTCGCTGTCCCGCCCTCCGCCTTTGTCGCGTTGCTCGGGCCGTCCGGCTGCGGCAAGACCACCTGCCTGCGCATGATCGGCGGCTTCGAACAGCCGAGCGAAGGCCGGGTGTTCATTCGCGGCCAGGATATGGCCGGGACGCCGCCCTACCGGCGGCCGGTCAACATGGTGTTCCAGCAATACGCGCTGTTTCCGCATCTCGATGTCGAGGACAATGTCGCCTACGGGCTGCGCCAGGCGCGGCCAAGGCTGTCTTCGCGCGAGATCGCCTCAAGAGCGGGCGAGGCGCTCGAAATGGTGCGGCTCGCCGGCTATGGCCGCCGCAAGATCCACGAACTGTCGGGCGGCCAGCAGCAGCGTGTGGCGCTGGCACGAGCCCTGGTCAACAAGCCGGCGGTGCTCTTGCTCGACGAGCCGCTGGCTGCGCTCGACAAGAAGCTGCGCACCGACATGCAGATCGAGCTGCAGAACCTGCAGCGCGAGATCGGCATCACCTTCGTGCTGGTCACGCACGACCAGGAGGAAGCGCTGTCGATGAGCGATTTAGTCTGCGTCATGAACGGCGGCCGCATCGTCCAGCTCGGGCAGCCGAGCGAGATCTATGACGAACCGGCCGATTTGTTCGTCGCCGATTTCGTCGGCAAGACCAACCTCTTGAGCGGTACCGTCGCCGGACATTCGGGCGAGCTGGTGGAGGTGGCGCTTGCCGACGGCACCGTCATTGCAGCGCGCAAACGAACCGCCCTGCAGCAAGGCGAGGCCGTTTCGGTCAGCCTGCGTCCTGAATCGCTCAGCCTTGGCGCCCAGACGGGCGGCCCCTTCAAAGGCGTCGTCCGCAACCGGATCTTCCTCGGCTCGACGGCGGAATACGCGATCGAGGTCCAGGGCATCGGAACGCTGCTGGCCAAGGCCGATCACCTGATCGGCCACGGCAATCTCTTCAAGCCGGGTGAACCCGTCGCCATCGGCTTTGCCTCCGGAACGCCGCTGGCGTTTGCGGAGACCAAGAACAACGGGGCCAACCAGAGGGTAGATAAACATGTCGAAATCATATCGTGACGGACTGCCGATAAGCCCCAAGAATTTTGTCGATCAGCTGATGCGTTTGAAGCGCGGCTCGATCGGCCGCCGCGACTTTCTCGGCCTCACCGGCCTTGGCATTGCCACGGCGGTGATGGCGCGCGAGATCGGCATCATGCCGACACCGGCCTTTGCCGCCGAAAGCCTTGGCGACCGCATGTCGATCGCCACCTGGCCGAACTACCATGACCCGGCGACGTTCGAGAATTTCAAGAAGGACACCGGCGTCGCCGTCGAGGTCAACGTGTTCGGCTCCAACGAGGAGATGCTGGCCAAGCTGCAGGCCGGCGCCTCGGGCTGGAGCCTGTTCGTGCCGACCAACTACACGATCTCGACTTACAAGAAACTCGGCATCATCGAGCCGCTGGAGATGGCGAAGCTGCCGAATTTCGACGGCTCGCAGCAAGATCCCCGCTTCACCGGGGAAGGCACGATCGATGCGGTGACCTATGCGGTGCCGAAGAACTGGGGCACCACCGGCTTTGCCGTCAACACGAAGAAGCTGACCAAGCCGATGACCACCTGGAAGGAGTTCTGGGATACCGCCATGGCCGAAGGCGACAGCCGCACCATGGTGCACGACTACCAGCTGACCACGATCGGCAATGCGCTGAAATATTACGGCTATTCGTTCAACTCGTTGAAGCAAGACGAGCTCGCCAAGGCGGAGGAACTGCTGCTCAAGGTCAAGCCGCATCTGTTCGCGGTCTCCTCCGACTACCAGCCGGGCATGCGCGCCGGCGACGCCTGGATGACGATGTGCTGGACGAACGATGGCGCGCAGTTGCATCGCGACATTCCCGAGATCGCCTATGTGCTGGGCAAGGAAGGCGGCGAGATCTGGACCGATTTCTACGCCATTCCGAAAGATGCGCCGAACAAGCCGGCCGGCTACGCCCTGCTCAACTACCTGATGAACCCGCAGGTGGCGGTGAAGGAGCATCTGGCCAATGGTGCGCCGTCGACCGATGCGCGGGTCAACAAGCTGCTGCCCAAGGAAGTGCTCGACAATCCGATCCTCTATCCGGCGGCCGACCTGTTGACGCCGCTGGAATTCGGCGCGGCGGCAACGCTGACAGATCCCGGCCGCGCAGAGCTGATGGCGCGCTTCAAGTCGGCCTGAGGGGCGGTCTGGCGCGGACAATTGACCGGCGGGCATATGTCCGCCGGTATCGGGGCGGTTTTCAATGCGCGGCAATAGATTTCGTCACAACCTCACGACCGCCATGCTGCTCGGTCCGGCGACCGCGTGGCTGGTGGTGTTTCTGGTGCTGCCATTCATTGCCATCGCGGTGTTCAGCGTCGGCGAACGGGCGCCGGAAGGCGGCTATCAAGCGGCTTTCACCTTCGCGCAATATGCCAATCTTCCGGCGCGGGCGGCTGCCTTCTGGAACACGATGGTGCTGGCGCCGATAGGGGCGCTCGCCTGTCTGCTCGTCGCTTATCCCGTTGCTTATTATCTTGCTCTGCGCGCACCGCAGCGCTGGCGGCTGATCCTGCTGGCGCTAGTCGTCATTCCGTTCTGGACCAGCCTTTTGATGCGGACCTATGCCTGGATGTATATCCTGGGCGGGCGCGGCATCCCGGCTCTGCTGTCCTATATCGGTTTCGAGGATATCAGGCTGATCAACACGCCGGGCGCGGTGCTGCTCGGCATCGTCTATGGCTACCTGCCGCTGATGATCCTGCCGATCTATGTCAGCCTTGAGCGGCTCGACCGCCGGCTGCTGGAAGCCTCCGCCGATCTCGGCGCGACGCCGCTCTCGACCTTCCTCGGCGTGACCCTGAAACTGTCGCTGCCGGGCGTGATGACCGGCTTCTCGCTGGTCATGATCCTGCTGCTGGGCGAATATCTGATCCCGACGCTGCTTGGCGGCGGCAAGGTGTTCTTTATCGGCAATGCGCTGGTCGACCTGTTCCTGCAATCGCGCAACTGGCCGTTCGGTTCGGCCATCGCGATCACGCTGGTGCTGGTTTCGGTGGTGGTGCTGATTGCCGCCAATCGCATTTCGACCCGGGTTTCGGGCGCCCGCCGGGTGGATTTGATCTGATGCGCGCCTTCGTCATTGTGGTGTTCGCCTTCCTCTATCTGCCGATCGCACTGGTCGTGCTGTTCTCCTTCAACGCCGGCCACCATGCCAGCGAGTTCACCGGCTTTTCGGTGCAATGGTACGGCAAGGCGCTGGCGAACCCGTTCCTGGTCGAAGCGCTGAAGAACAGCCTGTTCATCGCCACCACCAGCGCCTTGCTGGCGGCGTTGTGCGGCACTGCGGCGGCACTCGGCCTGGCGCGCGTCGGCATCAGAACACGCGCGGTCTTCGATGCGCTTCTGGGCGCCGCGATCGTCGTTCCGGGCGTCGTCATCGGCATTTCGACACTGGTCGCGCTCGTCCAGCTGTTCACGGTCGTCAATCCGTTCCTCGCCTCGATCTGGCCCGACGACCAGCCGCCGCGCCTGGCGCTCGGCTACGGCTCGATCATCGCGGCGCACGGCCTGTTCTCCATGGCGCTGGTGACGATGATCGTCGGCACGCGTCTCGGCAGCCTCGACCGCAATCTGGTCGAGGCGTCGAGCGATCTCTACGCCACGCCATTGACGACGTTCCGCTCGATCGTGCTGCCGCAGATCATGCCGGCCGTCGTTGCCGGTTTCCTGCTCGCCTTCACCTTCTCCTTCGACGATTTCATTGTGGCCTTCTTCGTCGCCGGGGCGCAGACGACGCTGCCGATCTATGTCTTCGCGTCGATCCGGCGCGGCGTGACGCCGGAGATCAACGCCATCGCGACGATCGTGCTCGTCGCTTCCGTGCTGCTTGTGGTGCTTGCCCAATGGCAATTGCGCCGGCGCAAGCCGTCGAACTGAAAGTCGCATCATGATCCTCAAAGACCGCATCGCCGTCGTGACCGGCGCCGGCTCCGGCATCGGGCGCGCCGGCGCCATGATCATGGGCAGGGAAGGCGCGGTGGTCGTCATCGCCGACAGGGATCAGGCCGCCGGCGAAGCAACGGCTTCGGACATAAGGGCAGTGGGCGGGCAGGCCGAGGCGATCGCCACTGACGTCGCGGACGATGGGGCGCTGGAAAAGCTCATTGCCGGCACGATCGAGAGGCACGGGCGCATCGACATCCTGCACAATCACGCCGGCATCCAGGTCGGCGGAACGCTGACCGAGGTCGAGGTCGGCGGCATGGACGCGTCATGGCGGGTCAATGTGCGGGCGCAGTTCCTGGCGGCCAGGATGGTCATGCCGTCGATGGTCGCACGAGGCGGTGGTGTCATCCTCAACACCGCCTCCAATTCGGGCGTGTTCTACGACCGCGAGATGATCGCTTACGCCACTTCCAAACACGCGGTAGTGGCAATGACGCGGCAGATGTCGCTCGACTATGCCCGGCACAATGTCCGCGTCAACGCGCTCTGCCCGGGCTGGGTCGACACGCCGTTCAACGAACCGTTCATCGCCCAGATGGGCGGACGCGAGGCGATCGAAACCTATGTCCGCACCAAGATTCCGATGGGACGCTGGGCCAGCGCCGATGAGATCGCGGAAGCGATCCTGTTCCTCGTCTCCGACCGCTCATCCTTCATGACCGGCCAGGCGCTGGTAATCGACGGCGGTGAAAGTATCGGCTGAGACTTGTGCTTTCTTTATCAATTGCCCTGTTTCAAAGCCTTTCCGATATACCACGTCACGACTTTCACCCATGCCGCTGGATTCCGGCAGGACTATAGTCCTGCCGGCATGGGACTTCAGTGCCATCGCCGTTCAAGAGCGCTGATTCGTGTTTAATATCAGATGGTTATGCTTCGGGCTGATCGGCAGATCGCGTATTGAGACAGCATTTGTCTAAAGTTTACTCTGTACAATTAGCGATTTCTCATAGGACGGTCGCTAGCGGTCGGGCCAGGTGACGATTCCCGAGGAGATTACCATGACAAACCGGAAAACTCTGTTCGCGGCGCTTGCCGCATTGGCGCTTCTGGCGTCTCCGGCGCTCGCCGGAGCCGGCGGCAACGGGCACGGCGGCGGCAATGGCGGTGGCAACGGCAACGGCGGGGGCAATGCCGGCGGTAACGGCGGCAATAGCAATGGCAAGAGCGGCGCTTCGCACGGCAAGTCTTCGTCGGCTCGGGGGCAGGTGGCAAAGGCCAAAACGGACGACACCACGGTCGACAAGACCACAAAGGTCTCGTCGGTTCCCAAGGAGAAGAACATCCACGCCAAGCTCGGTCGGCTGAACTCGCTTCAGCGCAACATCAACGCCTATATGAACTCGAAGAGCAAGAAGTTCGCTGCCATCCAGGCCTTCGTGACGCAGTCCGCCAAAGCCAAGGTTGCTCAGGCCGCCGCTGAAGCGGCCCAGGAGAAGCTGGATGCGCTGAATTCTCAGTTGACCGCGCTGACATCGCTGACGCCCGAGCAGATTGCGGCCATGACGCCCGAAGATCAGGCGGCCTTGCCTGGGAAGATAACGGATCTGGAGGCCGAAATCACTGCCCAGGAGGCAGAGGTCACCGCCGCCAATGAGGCGGCTGCCGCGGCAGAGGTCGGCACCGATGATGCATCGCTCGACGCGGCACTGGCGGATATGGCCAACAAGCCGGTCGACGCTGCGGTCACGTCCTGGGCTCAGGGCGTCCTTGCCGACAAGATCGACCAGACGGCCGCCGCGATGCAGGCGGAAACGACGCCGTAACGACTTGCCGTTGAATCGGCAGTAGCCAATCGAAGAAAGATGCCGCCGGGCCTTCGCCCGGCGGCATTGCTTTTTCCCGGTCATGGACTGGCTATCCCAGGATAGCCACCGAGCTGGCTATCCGGAGCTGGCGAGGTTCGAAACACTCAG
Source organism: Mesorhizobium sp. M7A.F.Ca.MR.362.00.0.0 (assembly GCF_004023175.1). Classification (NCBI taxonomy): domain Bacteria; kingdom Pseudomonadati; phylum Pseudomonadota; class Alphaproteobacteria; order Hyphomicrobiales; family Phyllobacteriaceae; genus Mesorhizobium; species Mesorhizobium sp. M7A.F.Ca.MR.362.00.0.0. The sequence goes on along the minus strand of NZ_RZTF01000152.1, from coordinate 6,760 downwards.
ACGTGCTTGCGGCCACCGGTCTCGCGGAACCAGCTGTCGGGGTACGGATACCACCATTCCTGGATTGCAGGCTTGTGGTCGATGATCACCATTTTGGAGCGGCGGAAGGCGTCGAGCCCCTGGCGTCCGAGCTCGCGGCCGAGGCCAGAGGCCTTCCAGCCGCCGAAGGGCAGGGCATCATTGTCGATCAGCGGGTTGTTGACCCAGACCATTCCGGCTTCGAGCCGTTCAGCCGCCTCGTGGGCTTCGGCCAGATCGGTGGTGAAGACAGAGGCGCCGAGCCCGAACGGGCTGTCATTGGCAAGCCGGATCGCCTCGTCGAAATCCCTGACCCGGCAGATGGCGGCGACCGGTCCAAAGCATTCTTCGCGCACGATTGCCATGTCCGGGGTGACGCCGGTCAGGATCGTCGGCTCGTAGAACCAGCCGGTGTTGTGTGCCGGAGGGATGCGTCCGCCGGTCACCGCCTTGGCGCCGTGGGCGATGGCATCGTCGACAAGACGCATGACTTTGGTCCGCGCGCTTTCGCTGACCAGCGGTCCGATCTCGGTCTTGTCCATGCCGTTGCCGATGCGCAGCGCCCGGGTCCTTTCGGCGAACAGCGCGACGAAGCGGTCATGAACGGCATCGACGACGAAGAAACGCTCGGCCGAAGTGCAGACCTGGCCGGTGAGGTGGAAGGCGGCGGTGACGCTTCCGGCCGCCGCGATCTCAAGCGGGGCATGCTCGCTTATGATCAGCGGATCGCTGCCGCCGGCCTCGATGACGCAAGGCTTCATGCGTTCGGCGCAGGCGACCGCCACCGCCTTGCCGGCGGCGACCGAGCCGGTGAAGGCGACGGCATGGGTGCGATCGGAGGCGATCAGCGCCTGCGCCGTGGCCGCTCCACCAGGCAGGCAGGAGACCAGCCCTTCCGGCAACGAGCGGAACACGGTCATGTAGTCCAGCGTCGACAGCGTCGTCGCCTCGGCCGGCTTGATGACGCAGGCATTGCCGGCGGCGAGCGATGCGGCGACCGTCCAGCACATCAGCAGGATCGGGAAGTTGTAGGGCATGATGTGGACGGATACGCCATAGGGCTCGTAGCGCGCATACTGGAACGAACCGGCCTGCGTCGTGCCGGCGATCTTGCCGGCATCGTCGCGCGCCATCTCGGCGTAGTAGCGGAAGATCGGCGCGCAGTTGGCGATCTCGCCGATCGCTTCGGGGTAGGGCTTGCCCATCTCGCGCACCATCAGCTCGGCGCAGCGGGTGAAGTTGGCCACCTCGATGGCGTTGGCGACGGCATGCAGGTGCTTGGCGCGGCTCTTGGCGTCGAGCTTTTTCCAGGCGGCCTGCGCCCTGGTCGCGGTGGTGAGCACGGCATCGATCTCGCTATCGCTGGCTGCAGCGATGGCGCCGACTGTTTCGATCGTCGCCGGATCGATCACCGGCTTTGCCGTGCCTGCCATCGGCCGGTAGTCCGGGTTGACGAAGAAGGTCGGCCGGTCAGGGGAGAAATCCATGGACATCCTCTCGGATCCGCTCAGCGGATCATGTAGACCTTCTTGATCGTCTCATGGACGGTGCAGACGCCTTTCCAGTCCTGCGGGAAGAAGGCTGCGGTGTCCGGTTCGATCTCGATGACCTCGCCGGATTCATGGACGTAGGTGCAGCGTCCTTCGAGGAAGTGGCAGAACTCGTCGCGGGTGACATGGCAGTGCCATTTCCCTGGTGTGCAGACCCAAAGCCCGCATTCGGAGCGGCCTTCCGGCCCCTTGTACAGCAGCTTGCCCGAGGTGTGGGATTGCCCCTCGATCATGGTCGGGATGACGCCCCAGTCGACGAGGTCGGTAATGGTGAGCGGGGATTTCATGATGGGTGTGGTCATGTCGATTTCCTTGAAAGGGTGCTCAGCGGCACATGAAGGCCTTGATCAGCGTTTGCGTGATGATGGAGGTGCCGGTCCAGCCGGCTGGGAAGAACACCAGCGTGCCGGCCTCGACCGGGATCTCTTCGCCGTCGTCATGGACATAGCTGCCGCGGCCTGAGAGGAAATGGCAGAACTCGTCGGCGTCAAACGTGACCTTGCGCGTGCCCGGCGTGCACGACCACAGGCCGCATTCGCTCGATCCGTCTGGGTTCCGGGACAGGACCCTGCCCGAGGCGCGCGGTGAACCGGCGAGCGTGTTGCTGCCCGCGCCCCAGTCCTCCAGTTCCACGGTCGAGGTCTTCGGCCAGTGCGGTGTCGGCATGTCGTCAAGCTCCGTGGTCAGGCCAGCATGTAGACGTTGCGCATGGTCTCATGCACGGTGCATTCACCCGTCCAGCCGGCCGGGAACATGACCACGGTGCCGGCCGAGACTTCTACCACTTCACCGACATCCGACCGGTAGGTCGCGCGGCCGGCGACGAAATGGCACAATTCATCGCGCGGGATGCTCAGGCGCCAGCGGCCTGGCGTGCACACCCAGATGCCGGATTCCGGCTGGTTGTTCGGGCCTTTGTGCACGAGTTTGCCGGTCGAGTGGGAGGCACCGTCCAACGCATCCGGCTGGGCGCCCCAGTCGACGAGATCGGCGCGGGTGGAGGCCTGGTGGAGGTGGGGAGCGGAGGAGGTCATAGCAGCGTCTCCAGCAACCCGGCTGCTTTCTCCGGCCCATTCTGCGCGCGCATCTGCGCCGATGTCTTCGCCAGCTTGGCTTTCATCGCCGGGTCGGTCAGGCAGGTTTCGATTTTGGCAATCAGCTCGGCATCGGTCCAGTCGTAGCGCGGCATGCCGAAGCCGTGGCCGGTTTCCTCTACGCGGGTGGCGTTGTCGTGGCCGTCCCAGACATAGGGCATGATGATCGCCGGCTTGCCGAAATAGAGGCACTCGGTGAAGGAGTTGTTGCCGCCATGGTGGATCACCGCATCGACCTGCGGGATAACCGAAGGCTGCGGGAACCAGCTCTCGACGATCACGTTGGCGGGCACGTCCGTGTACTGATCCTTGTAGCCGCCGACATTGACCAGCGCCCGGTAGCGCGTCTTGCCCAGCGTCGCGATGATGCGCTTCAACAGCTCGACATCGCCGGCGCCGAGGCTGCCGAAGGAGACATAGAGCAGCGGCCCGTCATTGTTTTTGGCGAATGTCGGCACCGTGTAGGGTTTCTCCTGCCGCACGCAGCCTTCCAGATACTGGAACTTTGCCGGGTCGAGCGGATGGCGGCGCTTGAACTTTGCCGCTTCGGGATAGAGCAGCAGGTTCAAATAGGGCGAGGCCTCGAAGAACTGGCCGATCGGATAAGGCGCCTCGTTGTTGGCGGCGAGGAAGGCGTTGAAGTCGTCATGGATCGGCTTGATCACCGCGTTGAAATGATCGCGGTAGCGCTGGTGACCGGCATGGTCGTTCTCGCCGCAGCCGGAGAGATGGGGCGGGATGTCCTCGTCGTCGATCTCGTTTTCCGAGCAGGAGATGACGCGCACCCAGGGTTTGCCGAACTGCTTGATGGCCGGAAACAGGATGACGTTGTCGACGCAGATCACATCCGGCTTGATGGCTGAGAGAACGCGCGGCAGATCCTTCTGCGCCCATTTGGCGCTGTCGACGATCGCCGTCCAGCAATCCTTGACGTAATTGTCGACCTGATCGTAAGGCGATTTGCGGAAGTTCGGGATGTGGCCGTTGATGAAATCCTCCCAGAATTTGGCCATCTGCTCGGGCGGCATCGGCTCCGACAGGTTCACCGGATGCGCCTCGAAACCGTAGCCCTTGTAGACATCGACAAAGCCGGGGTCGGACAGGAAAACGGCTTTGTGGCCGCGCGCCTCGACCGCCTGGGCGATGCCGACGGAATTGAGCGCCGGGCCGTAGGCCGCTTCTGGAAAAAACGCGATCGTCTTCTGCGCCATCAGGCTTCTCCTTTATTCTGCGAAAACTCTGACATCGGCGGCGTCCCAGCCGAGTTCGACCTGATCTCCCGACGCGACCGGCCGGCGGTCGGCGGCATCAGCGGTGACGCGCACCAGGAACGGCTTTGGCGACAGGGGGGTGCGGACATGCAGCTGCAGGTCGAGCCCCTGATAGGCCAGCGCCTCGACCGTGCCGGTGGTGCGGTTGGCGGTCTGAGCCTCCGGGAACAGCCGGATGCGCTCCGGCCGCACCGAAGCGACAGCGGATGCGCCGGGCGAGAGCGTTGCTGGAACCTTGCCGGATATTCGCGCGCCATTCGCGGCGACAACCCCATCGGCGGCGGCCTTGCCCGGCACGAAATTCATCACGCCGATGAAGTCGGCGACGAAACGGTCGGCCGGATGCTCATAGATCGCGTGCGGCGTGTCGCATTGCAGCAGCTTGCCGCCCTTGAGCACCGCCATGCGGTCGGCCATCACAAGCGATTCTTCCTGGTCGTGGGTGACGATGACGAAGGTGATGCCGACCTCATGCTGCAGGCGCTTCAATTCCAGCTGCATGGCGCCGCGCAGTTTCTTGTCGAGCGCGCCAAGCGGCTCGTCGAGCAGCAGCAGGCGCGGCCGCTTGACCAGCGCGCGGGCGAGCGCGACGCGCTGCTTCTGGCCGCCCGACAGTTGCTCCGGCTTGCGGTCGGCGAAGGGGACCAGCTCGGTTGTCGCCAGGATGGCGTCGACGCGGGAGCGGATTTCAGCCGCCGGCAAACGTTCCATCTCCAGGCCGTAGGAGACATTGGCGCGGACGCTCATATGAGGAAACAGTGCATAGGATTGGAACATCAGATTGACTGGCCGCTTGTTGGGCGGGGTTTTGGCAATGTCGCGGCCGTCGAGCAGGATGCGCCCGTCATTGGGCGTCTCGAAGCCTGCCAGCATGCGCAGCAGCGTGGTCTTGCCGCAGCCCGACGGGCCGAGCAGCGCGAAGAACTCATTCTCGCGGATGTCGAGCGAGATGCCGTCGACGGCGGTCACCCGGCCGAAATTCTTCGACACATGATCGATGGCCAGAAGCGTGCGGGGTTCGCTCATTGGCCTATGATCCCACGGTTGAGCCGCTGCGACAGGGTCAGCGCGGTGATCGAGACCGCCATGACGATGGTCGCCAGCGCGTTGATCTCCGGCGTGATGCCGAAGCGGATCATGGCGTAGATCTGCATCGGCAGCGTCGTCGAGGCGCGGCCGGCGCCGGCGGTGAAGAAGGCGATGATGAATTCGTCGACCGAGAGCGTGAAGGCGAGCAGCGCGCCGGCGATCACCGCCGGCGCGATGACCGGCAATGTCACCCGCCGGAAGGTGGTGAGCGCGGAGGCGCCGAGATCGGCCGAGGCCTCGACGATCGACCAGTCGAAACTCTTCAGCCGGGCACGCACCACCGAGCAGACAAAGGCGAGGTTGAAGACGACATGGGCGAGGATGATCGTGTGCAGGCCCATGGTCAGATTGAGCATCGAGAAGAACGACAGCAGCGCGATCGCCAGCACGATGTCGGGAATGATCATCGGCGCGAAGATCAGCGCTTCGAGGCCCTTGCCGTATTGCCGGCGCATCTCGATGCCGATCGCCAGCAGCGTGCCGAGCAGCGTGGCGATCGCGGTCGAGACCAGTGCCACGATCAGCGTGTTGAGCGCAGCGGACAGGATCGCCGAATTGCCGGCCAGCGAGGCATACCATTTCAGCGAAAAGCCCGACCATGCCGTCGGCAGCCCGCCTTCGTTGAAGGAAAGCGCGACCAGCACGACTATCGGGATGTAGAGGAAGGCGAAGACCAGGCTCAGCACGAGCCAGAGCGTGCGCCGCGTGGCGGGGGAGCGCTCAGCCATCGGTGTCTCCGCCGGCTTGCGCGGCGTGGCCCGAGGCGCGATTGGCGGCCAGCGCCTGCGCCATCAGCACCAGAAGCATGATGGCGATCAGCGCCATCGCGAGCGCGGCGCCGAATGGCCAGTCGTTGGCAGTCAGGAACTGGTCGTAGACGAGGTTGCCGATCATCTGGAAGCGGCCGCCGCCGAGCAGCGCGGGCGTGACGAAATTGCCGATCGATAGCACGAACACAAACACTGCGCCGGCGGCAATGCCCGGCACGGTCAGCGGCAGGATGACACGGCGGAATGTGGTGGCGGCGGAGGCGCCGAGGTCACGCGAGGCTTCGGCGAGTTCCGGGTTGAGGCGCGACAGCGGCGCGTAGCAGGCGAGGATGACGAAGGGCAAATAGTTGTAGACGAGACCGGCAATAACCGCGCCTTCCGTATAGAGCATCGATGGTGGCTCGCCGGTGTAGCCGAACCAGCGCAACAACTGCGTGATCAGGCCTTCGCGGTTGAGCAGCACGATCCACGCATAGGTGCGGATGAGGTAATTGGACCAGAACGGCAGCACGGCGAAGAATAGGAACACCGGCTGCCACCGGCGCGGGGCGGCTGATATTGCATAGGCGGCGGCATAGCCGATCACCACCGCGATCAGGGTCGCAGTGCCGGCGATGCGCGCCGAATTGAGGAAAATGCCGGCATAGAGCGGGTCGAAGACCAGGCCGAAATTCTCCAGCGTGAAGGTGTATTCGATGCCGCCATAGATGCCGCGCCGGAAGAAGGCGAGCGCCAGCACCAATGCGCACGGCACCACCATCAAGGCCGCGAGCCAGGCCAGTGCCGGGGCCATCAGCAGGGAGGAGCGGGAGGGGGTGTATTTCACGGAGGAGTGCCCCCCTCTGCCCTGCCAGTCTCTTCAAGGGCATGGAAATGATGTTCGGGCAGTTGCCCCCTCACCCGGATTGCCAACCGAATTGCGAAGGGCAATTCGGGGCAATCCGACCTCTCCCCGAGGGGAGAGGAGG
>NZ_RZTF01000151.1:4517-13871 GCF_004023175.1 Mesorhizobium sp. M7A.F.Ca.MR.362.00.0.0 | reverse complement strand
GTCCTGGCCCTGTCTGGCGAAAGCGATGTCGTCGGCGCCGACATGGACCGTGATGCCCTCGTGTTCGAGGATCGACAGGATGGCGGCGGAGACATCCTCGTCCTCGCGGCCGGTCAGGCGTGGGCTCTTCTCGATGACGGTAACTTCGCTACCGAAGCGGCGGAACATCTGTGCGAATTCGAGCGAGATGTAGCTGCCGCCGACGACGATGAGATGGCGCGGCAGCACGTCGAGATCCATCATCGAGGAATTGGTCAGATAGTCGATGTCGTGGATGCCGGGCAGGTCTGGGACCGAGGCTCGGCCGCCGGTGTTGAGGAAGATCTTTTCGGCGGTCAGCAGATCGTCGCCGACGCGCACCGTGTTGGCGGATTCGAAACGCGCATGGCCGCGATAGAGGGTGCATTTGTCCATGCCGGCAATCCAGGTCTCGAGATTGGTGCGGGCTTCGATCGTCACCTTGTCCTTGCGCGCCTTGATCCTGGCATAGTCGACCCCGACGGGGCCACTGAGCGTCACGCCGTAGTCGGCGGCGCGGCGCGCCAGATGCGCGGCATAGGCACTGGCGACCATGGTCTTGGTCGGCATGCAGCCGGTGTTGACGCAAGTGCCGCCGACCAGCTTGCGCTCGATCAGCGCCACGCTCATGCCGGCGGCCGTCAGCCGGCCGGCCAGCGGAGGGCCAGCCTGTCCGGCACCGATGATGATGGCGTCGAAGGTTTTCGTCGTCATGCCACCGCCGCTACGATCAGCAGGCCGCCGATGATCGCCACCGCATCCTCGATGAAGGCGGCGGGCGGATCCTTGCCGAAGGCGGCCGCCAGCCGGCCGCGAGCTTCAGCGCCGCCCAGCGTGCCGATGACAGCGCCGATGGCGCCGGCAATCAAGCCGCCGATGGTGGCGCCGCCTGTCGCGCCGATCACCGCGCCGGTGAAGGCGCCCATGACGATGCGGGCGCCGAATTGCTGCGGCACTTTACGGCTCGGCGTCGACGGCAACTGGTCGGTGACCAGTTCGACGATGGCCAGGATGGTGAAGATGCCGACAGCCGCCCAGTGACTCATGAAGCTCGCCCAGGTGCCGGCAACCGGCAGCCAGCCGAGATAAGCGCCCCAGGCAACGGCAGCCGGCGCCGTCATGGCGCGAAGACCGGCAATGACGCCGATCAGAAGTGCGAGAATGTAGAGCATGGTCGATCCCCCTCGATCACCGGGCCAGGACGGCCTTGAGACGCAGGCTACCATAGGTCCAATATTTGACCAGTACTTGCATCGGCGCTTTTCTGTTGGCCGCACTTGTGCTTTTGAAGGACGTGAACTGGAGACCGCGTCATGGCCGAAAGCGAGCGCGTGAAGATGGCGGCCGGCGAATGGTATACCTGCCTCGATGATGAGCTGGAGTCCTTGCGTGTGGTAGCGCGTGACGCGGTGTTCGAGCACAATTGCCTGCCGCCGCGGCAGCGCGGCAATCTCGGGTCGGGCTTGAAAGCTTTACTCGGCGACGCCGGCGAGGGTGCCCGCATCGAGGCGCCGTTTCACTGCGCCTATGGTTTCAACATCTTTCTCGGCGACGGCGTCTTTCTCAATGCCGGCTGCACCATCCTCGACACAGCGAGCGTGCGCATCGGCAAGGGAACGCTGCTCGGTCCCAATGTGCAGATCTACTGCGCCGAGCATCACAAGGAGGTCGCTGGGCGGCAAGCTGGACTGGAGATCGCCAGGCCGGTCGAGATCGGCGCCAATGCGTGGATCGGCGGCTCAGCCGTCATCCTTGGCGGCGTCAGCATCGGTGAAGGTGCCATCGTCGGCGCCGGCGCGGTGGTGACGCGCGACGTGGCTGCGAACACCACGGTGGTCGGCAATCCGGCGCGCTCAGTCAAGCGGGTTTGAACGATCAGGACGACAGCACCACGCGTTCGTCCCGATCAGCCCTTCTGGAGAATTCGCGCCGATACTGCGCCGGCGATGTTCTGAGCCTTGCGGCGAAATGCTGGCGCAGCGAGGTGGCGCTGCCGAAGCCGGCTTCGAACGCCACCAGGTCCATCGATTTCTCCGTTGCCTCCAGCAGCCTTTGAGCCAGTTCTATCCGTTGGCTGGTCAGCCAATCGCCGAAACTGGTGCCGATCGATTTTTGGAAGCGGCGGGTAAAGGTGCGCCGGGTCAGGCCGGCGGCCTCGGCGACGCTATCCAGGCTATGAGTCTCTCCGAGCGCCGCGCGAACCGCGTCGAGGGCCTGGGTGAACCGGTCGGCGTCCGCGCTTCTTTCCACCGGATGCTCGATGAATTGCGCCTGCCCGCCCTGCCGATGCGGAGAAAGGACGATCTGGCGGGCGAGCCGCAGTGCCGCTTCCGCGCCGTAGCGGGCGCGCACGATGTGGAGACAGCAGTCCAGACCGGCGGCGACGCCGGCCGAGGTCACGATGTCACCATTGTCGACATAGAGCACCGAGGCATCGACGGCGACGTCGGGGTGGAGTTTCTGCAACTGTTCGGAATAGGCCCAGTGCGTCGCGGCACGACGGCCCGAAAGCAGCCCGGCCGCGGCAATGGCGAAGGTTCCAAGGCACAGGCCGACGATCAAGGCGCCGCGTTGGTGCGCCCGGCGCAACGCCTCCATCAGCGGCGGCGATGCCGGTTCGCCGAGATGATGCCAGCTTGGAATGATGACGATATCGGCGCCGTCGAGCCCTTCTTCGAGCCCATGCGGCGCGGCAATTGTCAGTCCGGCCTCGGTGTGGATCGGGCCGGGCTTGACCGCGCAGATGCGGAAGTCGAAGCGCGGCAGGCCCAGCGCCGTCCTGTCCTCTGCGAAGACCAGGCACGGTACGGAAAGATGGAACGGGCTGATGCCGTCGAAGGCGAGTACGGCAATGATCGGGTCGGTCATGGGTGCTTCCGGCAGTTGAATGCGGATTGTCCCAATTCTTTCGAATGATGTCAGTCGGGCCACTTTCGACTGTCGCGGAGTCCGCCTATTTTCGGTCCATCACATTCAAGCCGGAAAGGAAAACACCATGTCTGACCCAGCCAACACCACGCCACGCCGGGCGCTGATCGTCGTCGATGTGCAGAACGATTATGATGGCGGCAGTCTTGCCATCCAGCATCCGCCGTTCCGCGACAGCGTCGTCCATGTGGCGCGGGCGATGGATGCAGCGACTGCTGCCGGCATCAAGGTGGTGGTCGTCAAGCAGATGGCGCCCGAGACATCGCCGATCTTCGCCAGGGGAAGCCATGGCGGCGAACTGCATCCCGAAATCGCCAGGCGTGGGCGCGACCATTATGTCGAAAAGAACCTGCCCTCCGCCTTCACCGGCACCGACCTCGAGGACTGGCTGCGCGCCAACGCCATCGATACGATCACGGTGGTCAGCTACATGACGCACAATTGCGACCTGTCGACCATCATCCACGCCGTGCATATGGGCTTTGCCGTCGAGTTCCTGTCGGATGCGACCGGATCGGTGCCTTACGCCAACAGCGCCGGCTACGCCTCGGCCGAGGAGATCCACCGCGTGGTCACGATCATCCTGCAGTCGCGCTTTGCCGCCGTGCTCAAGACCGCCGAATGGGTCGAGTGCCTGAAGACCGGCGCGCTGCCGGAACGCGACACCATCTTCGGCTCCAACCAGCGGGCGCTGTCACGCAGCGCCGCGTAGGGACTATCTGAAAACAGAAAGGGCGCCGCATCGCTGCGGCGCCCTTTCTGTTCGAATAGAAGGATTCTAGAACAGGCCTTCGATCTGGCCCATCTCGTTGAGGAAGATCTTTTCCGAGGACGGCGCCCTCGGTAGGCCGGGCATGGTCATGACCTCGCCGCAGATGATGACGACGAAGCCCGCACCTGCCGAAAGCCTGACCTCGCGCACCGGCACCGTGTGGCCGGTCGGCGCGCCGCGCAGGTTCGGGTCGGTCGAGAACGAGTACTGCGTCTTGGCCATGCACACCGGCAGGTGGCCGTATCCGGCGTCTTCCCAGGCCTTGAGCTGGTCGCGCACCGACTTGTCGGCGATCGCTTCCGAGCCGCGATAGATACGCTGGACGATGGTGTTGATCTTCTCGAACAGCGGCATCGCATCGGGATAGAGCGGCGCGAACTGCGAAGCACCGGATTCGGCCAGTGCCACCACCTTGTTGGCGAGATCCTCGATGCCGGCCGAGCCGTGCGCCCAGTGCTTGCACAGGATCGCCTCTTCGCCCATTGAGGCGACATAGTCCTTCATCGCCTGGATTTCGGCGTCGGTGTCGGAGTAGAAGTGGTTGATCGCAACCACCGCCGGCACGCCGAACTGGCGGATATTCTCGATGTGGCGGCCGAGGTTGGCGCAGCCCTTCTTCACCGCCTCGACGTTCTCCTTGCCGAGGTCTTCCTTCTTGACGCCGCCATTCATCTTCATGGCGCGCACGGTGGCGACAATGACGGCCGCCGCCGGCTTGAGGCCTGCCTTGCGGCACTTGATGTCGAAGAACTTTTCAGCACCCAGGTCGGCGCCGAAGCCGGCTTCGGTGACGACGTAGTCGGCGAGCTTGAGCGCCGTCGTGGTGGCGACGACCGAGTTGCAGCCATGCGCGATGTTGGCGAACGGGCCGCCATGCACGAAGGCCGGGTTGTTCTCCAGCGTCTGCACCAGGTTAGGCTGCATGGCGTCCTTGAGCAACACGGCCATGGCGCCGTCGGCCTTGAGGTCGCGGGCATAGACGGCCGACTTGTCGCGGCGATAGGCGACGATGATGTCGCCGAGGCGCTTTTCCAGGTCCTTCAGATCGGTCGACAGGCACAGGATGGCCATGACCTCCGAGGCGACGGTGATGTCGAAACCGCCCTCGCGCGGGAAGCCGTTGGCGACGCCGCCGAGCGAGCAGATGATTTCGCGCAGCGCGCGGTCGTTCATGTCCATGACGCGGCGCCAGACGACGCGGCGGGTGTCGATGCCGAGCTCATTGCCCCAGTAGATGTGGTTGTCGATCAGCGCCGAAAGCAGATTGTGCGCCGTGGTGATGGCGTGGAAGTCGCCGGTGAAGTGGAGGTTCATGTCCTCCATCGGCACGACCTGCGCGTAGCCGCCGCCGGCGGCACCGCCCTTGACGCCGAAATTCGGGCCGAGCGAGGCCTCGCGGATGCAGACGATCGCCTTCTTGCCGATGCGGTTCAGGCCGTCGCCAAGGCCGACCGTGGTCGTGGTCTTGCCTTCGCCGGCCGGCGTCGGGTTGATGGCGGTTACGAGGATCAGCTTGCCGTCCTTGTTGCCCTTCACCGACTTGATGAATTCGGCTGATATCTTGGCCTTGTCGTGGCCGTAGGGCAGCAGGTGTTCGGTCGGAATGCCGATCTTCTGGCCGATCTCCTGGATCTGCTTTTTCCTGGCGCCGCGCGCGATCTCGATGTCGGACTTCACTTCGGCCATGACGGCTTTCCTCTGGATTGGACGGTGGAGGGGACGGGTTTGATCTTACTGGCAAACAGGTTGGAACCGGGCGCGGGCATGTTCTAACCCTGTCGCTGCCACGGCGTCAACTTGTATGCAACTATGTTTCCTCTGGAGAAAGTTCCTCTGCGGACCGGCCGACCTGTCGTCGGTTCTTCCCGGCTCCGTTGCCGCGCCGTATAGAAGCCAGAGGACGCGCCGTTCCGCCGTCTCAAAACAGCCGCACAATGCACGGAATGCGACAGAGGCGACGGCGCAAATTCGCCATCGCCTGGTCCCTAATGGAACAGCGCTACTGCGTCAGAACGTTGCTGATTTCGACCATGTTGGAGCGCACCCTGAGCACATAGAAGCCCATCGTCGTCAGATGCGTCGGCAACAGCCAGCCATCCTCGCGGCCATTGGCGATGATGAAGGGCTGGATGCGCAGCGCCGAAACGAACTGCGAGTCCATCGTGTCCCACAGGTTCTGCAGATGCTTTTCCTTGATGACGTCCTCGAAGTCGGCCTGGGCTCCCTTCATCAGGCCGTAATAGCCGTAGAGCTGGCCATAGGCGAACCAGTAGCGGTCGTCGGCGCGGAAGTCGAACCAGCCATTGTTGTGGTTCTCGGCGCGTTCCTTGAGGATCGCCGAGGTCGAGCCGATGTCGGACGAGATGCGGTCGATATACTGTTTCAGATTGTCGGCGCGGGCGTCGAATGTCGCCTGGCAGGTGGCAAGGCGGGCGTTGAAGGAACGCAGCATGCGCACGGCGTCGCGATAGTAGCTTGGCGTCGGCGTCTTGGGGCCGAAGGGGTTCAGGCCGAAATACCAGGTCTCTTCGTCGAACTGAAGGTTGCCGCGGGCATTCTGCAGATCGCTGTCGATCTGCGAGGTGGTGCGGACGCGGCCGAGATTGTCGGCAAGTTCGGTCGCCGTGCGCCGCACCGCCTGGTTGATGCCGCGCTGGAAGGAGGCCTTGTTGTCCATCCACGGCGTGTGGTCCCAGTCGATGCCGAACAGGCCCAGCTTGTAGAGGATCATCGACGAGATCCAGGCATTCTGGTTGACGTTGAAGTCGGTCAGGTCAGCGGCGATCTGGGCTATACCAGAGTTGCCGCAGGTCTTGGCGGTGTCCGTGCCGGCGCCGGCGGCGACCTGTTCGCCGGCGGAGACATTGCGCTTCTCGAAGGTGTATGTGTCGGGATAGTTCGGGTTGAAATTGTTCCACCACTGGGTGGCGTAGAAGAAATTGGCATAGAGGCCGATCAGCACCAGCAGAGCGAGGCCGACCGCCGCCTTGAGGATCCAGCCGCGCTGCGTATACCAGCGTCCGGCCCACAGGAAGGGCCACAGGATGACGCCGATCAGGAGGCCGATGCCGCGGCCGATCCACTGGAAAATACGGGTGAAGAAATTCACGATCGGATCGAGCATGGCTGTGTCACCCCCTCAAAGCATGATGCCAAAAAGTTGCAGACTTTTTGGATAACATCATGCGCCAAAACAAGAAGTTAGAACGAAATAACGGTTCATTTCGTTCTAGTCAGTCAGGCCGTAGAGGCGTGTGCGAAACGCCACCTTGTCCTTCAAATATGTGGTTTTGAGAACGTCCACAACATGCGATCGCCAGGCATCGCTGAAGCCGTCATAGTCCTTGTAGAAGCCGTCCTTGTTGAAGATGTAGCGCGAGACGAAGTCCGACGGTACGAAATCCGAGATCAGCCGGTTGGTCAGCCAGGCGTCGGGGTGGTCTGGCTTGGCGCGGATCACCAGGAAACGCTGCTGCGGGAAGACATCCTCGATCTTCAGGTGGCCGAGCTGGGCGATCTCGCGCTTGGCGGCGTTGAGGAAAGGGAAATTGCCGTCCCTGGTGATCAGGTCGGCATGGCTCTGGATCCAGGTCTGCAGCCAGACCTTGTCGACATTGGTCAAGTTGCGGTTCGGCTCGGCGTCGCGGATCAGCGCGCGCACCACCATCTCGGCGCGGTGCTCGAGATAGCCCGAGGCCTCGACCCAGGAGGCACGCGGCAGCTCGATGCGGCCGGTGGTGGCGAGGAACTTGAACACCTTGTCGGCGTCGTTGATCGAGAGATAGCTGACCTGCCACGGCCGCGAGCGGCGAAAACCGGGGGCGGCCGGATCGCTGATCACCGTCGTCACATCCGGATCGACGAACACGTAGAGGCCGCCGAAATGGCTGGTCCAGTAGGCGTTGTGTCGGAAGATCACCTGGTCGGGTACCAGCGCGTTCTCGCGGATGTCGCCGCAGATCTTGGCGAGCTCGACCATGCGGGTCAGCATGGCGTTGTCGCGCCAGGCATCTGGCTCCTGCTTCAGCCGGTCGACGAGCTTGCCGAGTTCGGCTGCCTTGCCCAGCACATCCTCGGCCGACAGCACCTTGAATTCGACCTGACTGATCGACAGCAAGTCCTCGATGTCGTTGACCTTGGGAATGGAATCCTCGATCTCGCCGTAGATGACGTCTTTGATCGTCAGCGCATCGATGGCGCGCCGGTTCCTGGACATGAACTCGAACATCAGTTGCGAGGTGTTGGAGAAGGCGGTGTGCACCACCGGCAGGTCAATCTGCGACGGCGTCAGGATGATGAAACGGCGGTTGACCTCATTGGGATCGAGATAGTCATAATCATCGCATTCCTCGGCCACTTCGGGCGAGAAGCCGGTGCGGTCGATCTGGAAGCTCTTCAGTTTCGTCGGCTTCAAGCCGAACGCGGCCAGCGCCTTGTTGTAGCGCTGGATGAGGTGCGGCTCGTCGACCGTCAACAGCCGGCCATAGATCAGCTCGTTGTCGCGCAGGAGATCGGGTTTCTTGGCGGGGCTCATCTTCTCTTCTCCCCGTTTACGGGGAGAAGGTGCCCGAAGGGCGGATGAGGGGCGGCGCAGACGCTCATCATCTTTCCTCCGACGTTGAAGCTGGCAAAAACTTCACATCGACAGCAATCATTTTCCGATCGAGTCGACCATCCAGCGCAGCAACAATCGTATCCAGCACGCTCTTACGGCTCGTCAAAACATCAGCGTGCCAAACCCTCAACACCGACCAGCCGTTCCTGTTCATCGTCTCATCCCTGTATCGATCGTGGGGCCGATTTGCATGCTGACTTCCATCGACTTCCACAACCAGATTAGCCTCACGGCAGGCGAAGTCTGCGAAATATGGGCCGACCGGGAGCTGACGGACAAACTTGTGGCCATTCAGCCGCCTTCCACGCACTTCGTGCCACAGCCATTCCTCGGCATCATTCTCGACTTTCCGAAGCTGCCGGGCCCTTGCTACCTTTGGCTCATTACTGCCTCGCACAGCGCTGCCCCTCATCCGCCCTTCGGGCACCTTCTCCCCGTGAACGGGGAGAAGGAAGAGGTGCCAGGCTCACGCATTCCATAGCCCCTTTTTCTTCATCTCCTCCATCTCGCGCGCGGCTCGCTCGCGCAGGCGGGCGTCGCGCAGCAGCTTTTGCACGGCGGAGTCGTCGGACTTGTCGGAATAGCGGAACTCCGAGTCGGCATAGCGGTTGATCTCCTGCATGACCATGTCCATCGAGAACGGCCCGCGCAGTTCCTCGATCATCGCTTTCTTCTCGTCGTAGCCCTTGTGAATGAAGACTTCCGGCTTCTCGAACCAGTCGTCGGGAAGCTCGATGTCCATGGCGCGCATCTTGATAGCGTCGGTGACGTTCTTGATGGCGCGGCCGGTGAAGCGGGGCTCGGCATCCTTGATCAGGTGCAGATAGGTGCCGATGTCGGCCATCGATTTCGGTGCGCCGTTCTCCTTCATGTAGCGTTCGTAGACCTTCACCAGCCCGTCTTCTTGCGGCTTCTCGTGCTCCTCATAGGCTTCGGTCACGGCGCGCTGGATTTCCTGCGCGGCGTAGAGATCGTGGTCGCCGAGCGGGATCTTGTGGTTTTTTCCCGCCAGCAGTACAAA
>NZ_RZTF01000151.1:0-4508 GCF_004023175.1 Mesorhizobium sp. M7A.F.Ca.MR.362.00.0.0 | reverse complement strand
GTCGATGTAGTCGTTGCGGCTCTGGGGCCCGTCGACCAGCCAGCGGGCGCCGGCGCGCTGGCGCAGCGCGTCGTCGACATTTTCGGGATAGTTGGAGAACATGCCGAACGAGCAGTTGCCGCGCACCACGGTCGCGGCACCGGCGAAGGCATCCATCAACACGCCGGTGATTTCCTGCTGGCCGGCCGAGGCGCGGTCGTCTGAGCGGCGCGCCGCCACCTGGTCGATGTCGTCGATGGTGCCGAAGCCGATGACGCGCGGGTTCAGCACATTGTTGATGAACTGGCGGCAGTTCTGGCCTGATTTGCCCTGATAGGACGAGATCTGGTCGACGCCGAAATTCTCGTAGGCGAAGGGATAGCCGGCGACCTGGCAATAGCCGTTGACGAGGCCGGCGATCATCTGGATCAGGGTCGTCTTGCCGGTGCCGGGCGCGCCGTCGCCGATGAAGGTGAACAGGAAGCCGCCGAGCTCAACGAACGGGTTCAGCTCACGCTCGAAATCGTAGGCCATCAGCATCTTGGCGAGCTTGACCGACTGGTATTTGGCGATGTGGTTGCCGACGACCTCTTCCGGCTTCTTGAATGTCATCACCAGCGGTTTTGAACGCTTGCCCGGCGCGACGTCGAAACCATCGAGGGTGAAATCGTCGGCATCGATACGGATATGCGCGTTCTCGAACGGGCCGATGCCGTCGAAGCGGCCCTTGCGGGCCAGAAGCCCGTCGATGGCGACGCGGGCGAAGGCGCGCGCCCTTGTCATCAGGTCGGCGTCGTCGGACGATCCCGAGATCGCCTTGTCGAGGCCTGCCAGGATCGACTTCACCGCATCCTGCGGCGTATCGAACAGGAAGTCCGGTTCGGGACTGTCGTTGGGCGCCTCGCCGTCGCTGTCGATCAGCTGGAACAGGTAGGAGGCGAGGCTGAAGGCCGAAATGTAAGCCGAGGCCGACAGAAGCTTCTTGAAGGTGGACGCCTCGTCGCCCTCGAGCGGCGCGCGGGTGTTCTTGGCCTGCAGACTTTCAAGGTCCGAGCCCTCGGCAAAGACGTCCGATATTGCCAGCGCGATCGCCGTGCCGCGCCGGGCGCGAAACAGGAGCGTGTGCTGCGGGATGGTCAGCAGCTGGTCGTCGGGATGAACGGCGCCGACGGTCTTGGCCAGCTCGACCTCGCGCGTGCGGCGCACCGAACCGGCCGAGACGGTCGAAACGAAGCGGCGGTTGGTGCCGGCAAGCGCGGTGCCGGAGGAGCTAGACGGGTCCTCCAGCACGACGACGCGGGTGATGAAGCTCTGCGCGGTGGCGCGGTGCTTCTCGATGGCGGCTTCCGGGATGGTAGTCAGGCCGGTATCCATGAAGGGTGCTCCGTGGTGTGACGGTCAGACGTCTGAGATGACCTGTCCGTTGGACAGAATGTGAACCTTGTAGCCGGCAAAGATCTTCTGCGCCTCGCCGGCGGCGTAGAGCGCCTGATAGGCCTCGTGCGGGATCAGCGCATGGTTTTCGTAGCTCGACACGCCCTGGCGCGCGGCTTCCAGATCGTCGGTATTGATGAAGAATTCCTGCGTCGTCTTCTCGCTGGAAAACAGCCCCTTGCGGCCGGGTTTCTCGGCCTTGGAATAGACCTCCTGGATGGTCCAGGTCAGCAGCCAGGCATTTTCGGGCTTGCGCACCTTGGCCAGGACTTCGGTCACCGTCGAATTGTTGTCGGTGATGCCAGCCGAATAGAACGGGCCGAGCACGACGCGGCGCAGCTGCTTGGGATGCAGCGGCTCGAAATCCTTGTCGAGATTGACCGCGATGGTCGCCGGCGACAGCGTGTAGGCGGAGTTCTTCTCGGTGAAATCGTCGAAACGGTGGGCAAGCTCAGGATTGAGCAGGCCATCGACCGGCAGAGGAATGTCGATCGTCTCGTTCAGCTTGCCGTTTCTGTCGACGAGCTGGCGGATCATCGTTTCGGACGAATCCTCCACCGTCACCATGTAGACCAGAGGCAGGTTGGCGCTGCCGTCGAACGTCGCCCAGTGGACGAGATAATAGGGCCGCCCCGTCTTCGGATTGACCGAGACCTTGGCCGTTTGCGCCAGGGTGAACGGGCCGAACGTGTTCTCGCTTTTCACGTCCTCGAGATAAAGCCGCTCGGCTATCGACTTCTGCAGCGCCGCGGGGAATTCCTTGTGGCGCAGGATGAAGTCGGCCATTTCCTCGCGCAACTCGCCGGCGAGCGGAATGTTGGCAAGCCGCGCGTCGGCTTGGCGTCGGTCGTTTTCCAGTTCGAGCAGGTTCTGGAACACCGGAAATCCGCTTTCGGCGCGCGAAATGCGGAATGTGTCCATGAAGCCCAGCCGGTTGCGCCAGCAGGAAAACGACTTGTCGAGCCTGGCGATGTGTTCGGCGACGATCTTGGCGACGATGCCGTGCCGGTAGAGCGGCGAGCGATCGTCGCGCATGAACACTTCAAGGCCGCTGAGCGCGGCCGTGATGGCGGAAAAATACCGTGCCGCCGCTTCGTTTTCGGGGGTCATGCCTGGTCGCTCGCGGGCAGTGCTTTCACCCTTAAGACTGCACGTAGTTAGCCGAATTGTGCTTCTTCAGCACCTCGTCGAAGCGGCGGGCGAAGGCATCGTCGGCCAGCTTCTTGCGGCGCTGGATATCGGCGGTGGCGACCATGTTCTTCTCGTGCATCTCAAGCAGGTCGCCGATGTGCTTTTGCGAAGCAGCACCGATACCGGCCATGGTTTCCTCGGCGGTGTTGTCGACCTGGCTGCCCAGCGTGTTGATCTTGTGGGCGACGTCCTGCTGGGCCGCGGTCTTCAGCGAATCTTCCAGCGCCTTGTAGAGCACGATGCGCTGCTCGGTATCGATGGTCAGCTTGTTGATCAGCGTCGATTGCGCGGCGATCTGGTTGTTGAGCGAATCGACGAAGGTCTGGAACATCGAGGTGTAACGCTCGAGCGTCTGGCTCTCGGCCAGCAGTTCCTGCTCCTTGGCCTGCTTTTCGTTGTATTCCGTCGCCAGCTTGGAGCGTTCGCCTTCGAGCTGCGTGCGGTCCTTCTGGCTGGTCGAAGCGGCGATCTTGTTTTCGATGTCGAGCAGCATCGGGTTGAGCTCCTCGATGCGCTTCTGCACGGCTTCGAGGTTGGTCATGGTGGTCTTGCGGCGCTCGATCACCTGCGACAGGCTGGTTTCCGAGGTCTTGTAGCGTTGGTCGAGAACCTCTTTCTGCGCCTTCAATATGCCGACGATGGTGTCGGATTTGACCAGCAGTTCCTGCAGATTGCCGGCCAGCGACATGTTGCGAACGCGGTCGGTGCGCATGCGCTGCTTGCTCTGGCTGGAGAAGATGCCAATGAATTTTTCCCAGCCGGTGTAGTTCTTCATGCTCTCGAACTCGGCGCCGAAGACGTTGGTGGCGTCCTCCAGCCCGATGATCAGGTCGGCAATGTTGCCTTCCATCACCTTCTGCTGCTTCAGCACATCCTCGATGCGGGCGTTCTCGAGGTCGAAATTGGCGTCGCCGATCTTCTTGTCTGATGTGGCAAGCGTATCAAGCATGGTGCCGGATTGCTCGATCTTGGAGCGCATGTCCTGCACGACCTGCTTGGTCTTGGCAATTTCGGCGTCGAAATTCTGCAATGTCGCCATTGGGGCCTCCCGCTTCGGCATGACGTCGCTGGTCGCGAACAGCGGCGAATATATGTGGGGCATCAGGGGATTGAAAGACGTGAAGACAAGGGCGGCGTGAAAACAAAAAAATTCGTCAGGGTCTTGAAAGCCAGTGAAGGCTTGGGCTTAGCGTGATTAGCTTGCCGACCAGCCATAGTTCAGCTGTCATTGAACTTTCATGCGGCAAGGCGAAGGCGCACGGATGCCTTTGTATTGGGCAAACCACCGAAGCAATCGCGGCCGCGGTATGCGACGAGAAAGCCGGTTTTACAGAGCTGGCGAACAGCGGATCAGGGCTTGGGATCGGCCTTCAGATAGGCGATGACATTGGCGATGTCGTCGTCCTTGGTCAGGCCGGCAAACGCCATCTTGTTGCCGGGCACTTTCAGCTTGGGTGCCCTGAGATACTCGGCGATATTGGCTTCATCCCAGACCAGGCCGGCGGCGCCGGCACTCTTCATCGCCTCGGAATAGCGGCCAAGATAACTCTCGGCGCTACCGGCGGTGCGGCCAACGACGCCCAACAGATGCGGACCGACCTTGTCGCGGTCGGTGGCTGCTTCATGGCAGGCCATGCACCGGTTGAAGGCCTTCTTGCCCAGGGTCGGGTCGCCGCCGGCATGGGCCACAAGCGAGGTGGCGAGGAGAAGGATGCTGGCGGACGAAGCGGCTCTTAACATGCTGCCCCCGGAGAGTTCTGGCTGGCGGCCTTATAGTACCGAGCCTTTAACAAACGCTGCATCGCGGCGGGATTGCGGAAGACAGGCCCGCGAGTCAGGCCTGTTGTGCCAGATCGCGGCGCAGGAAATCATTCAGCCGCTCGACCGCCTGGGTCGTCGACAGC
>NZ_RZTF01000150.1:12972-13927 GCF_004023175.1 Mesorhizobium sp. M7A.F.Ca.MR.362.00.0.0 | reverse complement strand
CCCGCGGCCTGGTCGGCGTCTGCGCCATGGGGCTCGGCTTTTTTGCGTTGACCCGGCTGCCGCTGCCGGAAGCGATCACGCTCAACTACGCGCAGCCGCTGCTGGTGGTGGTGTTCAGCTCCATCTTCCTCGGCGAGGCCATCCGTGTCTATCGCTGGAGTGCGGTCGCGGTCGGCCTGGTCGGCGTGCTGATCATCTCCTGGCCGGAACTGACGCTGCTGAGTTCCGACGAGGCGCTCGACGATCAGGAAGTGCTTGGCGTCATCGCCGCTCTTGTCGCCGCGGCGATCTCGGCCGTCGCCATGCTCTTGGTGCGCAATCTCGTGCAAAGCGAGCGCACAGCGACCATCGTGCTGTGGTTTTCGGTGACGGCGAGCGTCATGTCGCTGCTGTCGCTGCCATTCGGCTGGCAGGCGCTGACGCCGCTCCAGGCGGCTCTTCTTGTTGCCGCCGGCTTCTGCGGCGGCCTCGGCCAGATCCTGATGACGGCGGCCTATCGCCATGCCGAGGCCTCGGTGGTGGCGCCGTTCGAATACACGTCGATGATCCTCGGCGTCGTCGTCGGCTATCTCGTCTTCGGCGACGTCGCCACGCTCCATATGCTTGTCGGCGGCCTGATCGTCGTCGCCGCCGGCATCTTCATCATCTGGCGCGAACGCCAGCTTGGCCTGGAGCGGACCCGCACGCGCAAGGCATCTTTGCCTGAAGGGTGATTACGACAGCTCGGCTCGCTCCTTCGCCAACCGAACCAGCACCGTCCTCGTCTGCTCGTCGGCGGGGAAAAACGATTCGATCGCCAGTTCCGAAAGCGTCACGTCGAGCGGCGTGCCGAACACCGTGATGGTGCTGATGAACGACAGCACCTGATCGCCATGCGCCAGCCTGAGCGGGTGCACGATGGCGTTCGGCTCGACCGGCGACGGCCGACTGCCTTTCAAGCCGGACGGATAAGTCC
>NZ_RZTF01000150.1:7254-12962 GCF_004023175.1 Mesorhizobium sp. M7A.F.Ca.MR.362.00.0.0 | reverse complement strand
GCTCACGCTCGAGTTCGATCAGCACCGCGTCGCCGCTCGCGTCATTCTGGTGTTTCAGGCGCTCGAGCAGATGCGTCCGCCATTCCTGGAGATTGACGATGCGTGGCGCGATGCCGCCGGGATGAAGGCTGAGGCGAAGCACGTTGACCGGCGGCGTCAGCAGCGAAGCCTCGCTGACATCGGCAAGGAAGGGGGCAATGGCGGCATTGGCCGAAACCAGGTTCCAGTGGCGGTCGACGGCGAGTGCCGGGAACGGCTCGTGGCCTTTGAGGACGATCTCGACCGCCGCCATCGCCGGCGCCATCGGGGTGTCGGTCAATGAGCGCTCGCCGAAGCTCGGCGCAAAGCCGGCGGCGAGCAGCAACTGGTTGCGCTGCCTCAGCGGCATCGACAATTGCTCGGCCAGATGCAGCACCATGTCGCGTGAGGGCGCGGCGCGGCCGCTTTCGACGAAGCTCAGATGCCGCTGCGAGATTTCGGCCTCCATGGCGAGGTCGAGTTGAGACATGCGGCGGCGGGTGCGCCACTCGCGAATGAGGCTGCCGGCGGAGGTTTGGGCTGTTGTCATGAGGGCATGGTTAGACTGGGAGAAGGGGCATTTCAATTACGTCTGAGGTCATAGTTCTTGCCGGCGTTCGCCTATCCACATTGGAGATTGGCGAAAGCGGAGATGACAGCCAATTTCCCCCCCTCGTGGAGGAGATTGGCCAATCACCCAAGTGCGCGCAGCTTCGCCTTGACTTCGAGAAAATCCCGCCACGCCAGCTTCTTGTGGGACGGGGTTCGCAGGAGATAGGCCGGATGCAGCGTCGGCATGGCCGGGATGGCGATGCCGGACGCCGTCGTGTGGGCGCGCCAGTTGCCGCGCAGCCGCAATATGCCTTCCGAGGTGTTGAGCAAGGTCTTGGCTGACGGGCCGCCAAGGTTAATCAGCACCTTCGGATTGACCAGTTCGATCTGCCGCTCGATGAACGGCCGGCAGATCTCGGTTTCGTGCGGCGTCGGCGTGCGATTGCCCGGCGGCCGCCAGGGAATGACATTGGCGATATAGACTGCAGTACGGTCGAGCCCGATCGCCGCCAGCATGCGGTCGAGCAGCCGACCCGATCGGCCGACGAAGGGCAGGCCCTCGATGTCCTCGTCGCGGCCGGGTGCCTCGCCGACCAGCATCACGGCGGCGTCCGGGTTGCCGTCGGCGAACACCAGGCTCTTGGCGGTGGCCTTGAGATTGCAGCCTTCGAATGCCGCCATGTGCTGGCGAAGCTCGTCCAGCGTCGTTGCTGTCGTCGCCAATTGGCGAGCCAGTGCCGCCTGCGCTTCGTCGGGAACGGTGGCCGACGTTGGGCGCGCAACCGGCGGCGCACTTGATCTGTCACCTGGTTCGGGGCGAGACATATTCGTCGAACGCTGCGGTGCGGCGATATCGCCCGAAGACGCCGCCGCGCGCTCCATGGGCTTTGGCGCAACCTCGGCGAATCGGTTCACGGGCTGGTCTTCAAGCGCCTCGTCGACGCCCACGCTGGCATAAAAGGCCAGCAAGTCGGCGATGTCAGGTCTGTTGTTTGGGGAAGCGGCAGTCATGCCGGCACATTCATCCGCGCGAGCACGATTTGCAAGTTTGTGATTGGCGAAAGCGGTGATGACAGCCAATCTCCCTCCTTGAGGGGGAGATGGCCGGCAGGCCAAAGGGGGTCGTCGCGCGTAGAGCGTCAACCTCCTCTGTCGGCGAAGGGGAGTCGCGTCCGGTCGTGCCGCCCCTCGAGGGGGCAGAGCGCGCCCCGCATCCGCGCCTCATCCCGTCGGTATGCGTGGATCCTGCACGAGGTAAAACGTCCAGCGCGGTGTGTAATCAGTCATCAGGAATTCGAACCTGGCGGTTTTCAGCGGGTCGACCTTGCCATTCCTGAACAGCAGCCGGTCATAGGGTTCGAAATCGCGATCGAAATCGGCGAAATTGCTCGACAAGATATTGTCTGGCGTCTTGTTGCGCTGGTCGAAGGAAAGCCCGTCGCCGAACACGCTCGGTCGATTCAGGATCTCCTGCAATTCGAACTGGAATTCGACCCAGGCCTGGCCGCTGTTGTTGAGCACCTCGATGCGCATATACATCATGCCGTTGGCGAATTCGCCGGCCTTGCCGAAGGCCTGGATCGGCTTTGTCGTGCGGATCGTCAGCGTCACCGGCGTTGAGGAATTCAGTTCTTCGGTGATGACGAACGGATCGTCCTTCGTCCCGATGCCCGAGGCGCCGGTGATGCGGAAGCCGCCAAGCTCGTCGGAGAAGGAGTAGGCGCCTGCCGCCCAGACCTTCACTTCGTCGGCGGCAGCGTGATGCGGCGCCAGCATCAGAAGGGCCAAAAGGAGCGCCCGGCGGATCCGGCCGGGCGGGAAAAGAAAGCGCGTCGATGAAAAGCCGGTTGGCCCAGGAATGCGCATGGCGTGAAGTATGGCCGATAAGCAAGCCGTCGAACAATTAAAAACGCGCGCCCCGGAGGCAATGCCGGGCGAAAAGCGGTCTTCCAACCTCGCAATGCGCGACTTTTTGGCCAAAACGGCATTGTCACGTATGCGCCGGTTTCCTGTCGTCAATTGATGCGCTATGCAGCGCGGGAGCCAGCAAGATACCCGAATGGGATAAGCCAGTGCGGAGGGGTTGATGAGCGACATCGAACGCGAAAGCATGGAATTCGACGTGGTTATCGTCGGCGCCGGCCCTGCCGGCCTCGCCGCAGCCATCCGCCTCAAGCAGGTCAATCCCGAGCTTTCGGTCGTCGTCCTGGAGAAGGGCGGTGAGGTCGGCGCCCATATCCTCTCCGGCGCCGTTGTCGATCCGATCGGCATCGACCGGCTCTTGCCGGGCTGGCGCGACGAGGACGGCCATCCCTTCAAGACGCCGGTCACATCGGACCATTTCCTCGTCCTTGGTCCCGCCGGCTCGTTTCGCCTGCCCAACATTTTCATGCCGCCGCTGATGAACAATCACGGCAACTACATCGTCTCGCTCGGCAATGTCTGCCGCTGGCTGGCGACCAAGGCCGAAGCGCTCGGTGTCGAGATCTATCCGGGCTTTGCCGCCGCCGGCCTGCTCTACAATGAGCAAGGCGCCGTCACCGGTGTCGTCACCGGCGACATGGGCGTCGAGAAGGACGGAACGCACGGTCCGGGTTTCGCACCCGGCATGGCGCTGATGGGCAAATATGTGCTGATCGGGGAGGGCGCTCGCGGCTCGCTCGCCAAGCAGTTGATCGCCAGCTACAAGCTTTCCGATGGCCGCGAACCGGGCAAATACGGCATCGGCCTGAAGGAACTCTGGCAGGTCAAGCCGGAGAACCACCGTCCGGGGCTGGTCCAGCATTCCTTCGGCTGGCCGCTTGACTTGAAGACCGGCGGTGGCTCGTTCCTCTACCATCTCGAGGACAATCAGGTGGCGGTCGGCTTCGTCCTCCACCTCAATTACAAGAACCCCTGGCTGTCGCCCTTCGAGGAATTCCAGCGCTTCAAGACCCATCCGGCGATCAGCGGGACTTTCGACGGCGCCAAGCGCCTCGGCTATGGCGCGCGCGCCATCACCGAGGGCGGCTGGCAGTCGGTGCCGAAACTCTCCTTCCCCGGTGGTGCGCTGATGGGATGTGCGGCGGGCTTCGTCAACGTGCCGCGCATCAAGGGCTCGCACAATGCCGTGCTGTCCGGCATGCTGGCGGCCGAGCATGTCGCAGAGGCGATCGGTGCCGGGCGCGCCAACGACGAACTCGCTTCCTACGAGGAAGCCTGGCGCGCGACCGACATCGGCAAGGATTTGAAGAAGGTGCGCAACGTCAAGCCGCTGTGGTCGCGCTTCGGCACGATCGTCGGTGTCGGCCTCGGCGGCCTCGATATGTGGCTGAACACGCTGTTCGGTGTCTCGCCCTTCGGCACGCTGAAGCATGGCAAGGCCGACTATGCGACGCTCGAGCCTGCCGCCCGGCACAAGAAGATCGCCTATCCGAAGCCAGATGGCGTGCTGACCTTCGACAGGCTTTCCTCGGTGTTCCTGTCCAACACCAATCACGAGGAAAACGAGCCGGTCCACCTGCTTGTCGGCGACATGGAACTGCAGAAGCGTTCCGAGCACGATGTCTTTGCGGGCCCCTCGACGCGCTACTGTCCGGCCGGGGTTTACGAGTGGGTCGACAAGGATGGCAATGCCGCCGCCGATCCCACGGCCAAGGATGTGCGCTTCGTCATCAACGCGCAGAACTGCGTCCACTGCAAGACATGCGACATCAAGGACCCGAACCAGAACATCAACTGGGTGCCGCCACAAGGCGGAGAAGGCCCGGTCTACCAAGGCATGTAGGCCCGCGCCGGCCACAGCGTGCAAAGGCCCCGACGACGGCTCGGGTCTCCCGTGGCAAGTGAAACATTAGGACTGTTGAAACTGCCGCGCGCTTATGGTTCCATTCCTTGACGATAAGGAGATGGCCAATGCGCCTGGCGGTTCTGGCATGCCTTGTGGCGATCGCTGCGCTGTTCGGTTTGGCTTCGGCGGCCTCGGCCGGCACCAGGGTGGTGGTCAAGACGCGGACCTACGACATCACCGGGAACACGGGGCTGGCGCTGATGCAGGCTATGGACCGCAAGGGGCCGAAGCACGGCTTCATGACGCACGCCATCGCGTTGACCGGCTACGCAGTGGATTGGGACCTTGACACCAGCCAGGACAATGGCGTTTGCCGCTTGCGGCGCGCCAACGGCACGCTCAATCTCTTCTATACGTTTCCGCGTGTCGCCTCGGCCACCACGCCGACGCTCCGGAAGCGATGGACGCGGTTCTTCGCCGGCGTCCGCGCCCATGAGGAAACCCATGGCCGCATCGCCAGGGAGATGATGCGGGCCACGGAAAGATCGATCTCCGGCCTCAGGATTGCCGACGACCGGTTCTGCTACAAGACACGTCGCGAGGCACAGCGACGTATCAAGGCCACCAATGCCGCATATGAGGCCAAGCAGCTCGCTTTCGATGCGCGCGAGCATCGCGATGGCGGCCATGTCCAGCATCTCGTCATCGCTTTGGTCAGGCCCTGATCCTTCAGCCTGGCGTCTTGCCGGTCTGGCTTATGGCCGCGGTCGCGGTTTCATGTTCGTCGAGCGGCTTTTGCTGGTTCAGCCTGAGTGAGAACTCCACCATGACCGGAAGGTGATCCGAGCCGGTGTCTTCCAGCCGTGTCGCGGAATGGATGGTCACGCCGCCCTTGCTGAAAACCTGGTCGATCGGCAGGCCGGCGAAGCGCCGCAGGAAGTCCGGCAGCTTGATGTGGATCCAGGTCGGGCCGGCGGACGGCATCACGGTCAGCCCGCCAAGCGCCGCGACCCGCCGCACGGCGGCACTCCATGGCGCGGCATTGCAGTCGCCCGCCATGATGGCCGTCTCGCCGAGCGCGGAAAGCGGCTCCGTCAACTCGCCGATCTGCCAGTACTGCTCGCGTGGCCACGGCCAACTGAGGTGGATCGCCGCGACATCGACGTCGATCCCGCCGAAGTCGACGGTCGCTGTCGCCATGGCGCCGCGCCTTTCGCAACGCGCCTCGGTGCCCGCGGCAAAGGGCCTCCGCGAGAGCAACGCGACGCCGAATATGCCGTTGGGATAGGGACAGAGGATCCGGTATGGATAGGCGCTGCTGATATAGCCAAGCTCGGTCGCCCACATCGCCGATACCTCGTCGAGGGTG
>NZ_RZTF01000150.1:0-7198 GCF_004023175.1 Mesorhizobium sp. M7A.F.Ca.MR.362.00.0.0 | reverse complement strand
GATCACGTCGGGATTGGTCCGGCCGATCAGCGACAGCACCTTCTTCGGCGTCGGATTGTCGTAGCGCAGGTTCATCTGCAGCAGCTTGTAGATTGCGCGGTCTTCGTTCTTGGCTTCATAGGCGGCCTCAACCGGCCACAGGCGGGAGAAGGACAGCGACCCGGAAGTGGTGGCGAAGGCCGCCACGGCAAAAAGCAGTGCCACGGCCGCCTGCAGGCGAAATGTCGTGGCCAGCAGCGGCAGCGCGCAAAGCGCCATCAGCACGGCAAGGTGGACGCGGAAATGCGAGAAGGAATCGAAGGCGGGATGCAGCGTTCCGAAAAACCCGGCCACCAGAGCGATCGAACAGGCCAGCATTGCCAGGAATGCAACCGAAATCAGCAATGTCCCGAGGCTCGCTCTCTCCATGCCGCCTGCTTATCGGCAGAAATGCGGCCCAATCAAGATGAGAAATGCCGCCGCGATGCGTGGCATCGGCCTACTGGAACGCCGTTTCCGAAAAACTTCTGAGCTTGCGCGAATGCAACCGCTCCATCGGCATTTCCGCGAGCTTCTCCATCGCCCTGATGCCGATGGTCAGGTGCTGCGCCACCTGGCGCTTGTAGAATTCGGTCGCCATGCCGGGCAGCTTCAACTCGCCATGCAGCGGTTTGTCCGAAACGCACAGCAGCGTGCCGTAGGGAACACGGAAGCGGAAGCCATTGGCGGCGATGGTCGCCGATTCCATGTCGAGTGCGATGGCGCGAGATTGCGACAGACGCTGTACCGGGCCACGCTGGTCGCGCAGTTCCCAGTTGCGATTGTCGATGGTGGCGACGGTGCCGGTGCGCATGATGCGCTTCAGGTCATAGCCGGTAAGGCCGGTGACTTCGGCGACGGCTTCCTGCAACGCCACCTGGATCTCGGCCAGCGGCGGGATCGGCACCCAGACCGGAAGATCGTCGTCCAGCACATGGTCCTCGCGCACATAGGCATGCGCCAGCACATAGTCGCCAAGCGCCTGGGTGTTGCGCAGGCCGGCGCAGTGGCCGAGCATCACCCAGGCATGCGGCCTCAGCACCGCAATATGGTCGGTGATGGTCTTGGCGTTGGAAGGCCCGACGCCGATATTCACCATGGTGATGCCGCCATGTCCCGATTTCTTCAGGTGATAGGCCGGCATCTGCGGCAGGCGCGGCGGTGCAACGCCTTCGCTTGGCGCGCTTTGCCCGCTCTTGGTGATGACATTACCCGGCTCGACGAACTCCGTGTATCCGCCGCCGCCATTGGCCATCAGGTCGCGGGCGCGGGTGACGAACTCGTCGATGTAGAACTGATAATTGGTGAACAGCACGAAGTTCTGGAACTGCTGCGGCGTGGTCGCCGTATAGTGCGACAGCCGGTGCAGCGAATAATCGATGCGCTGCGCCGTGAAGGGCGCCAGAGGCCTCGGCTCGCCGAAGGCGACTTCGAAGGTGCCGTTGGCGATCTGGTCGTCGGTGCCATCGAGATCCGGCACGTCGAACAGGTCGCGGATCGGCCGCTTGATGCGCTCTGCCGTCGCGCCGTCGACATGGGTGCCTTCAAGGAAGGCGAAATGCAGCGGGATGGGTGTGGTCGATTCCGACACCGTGACCGCAACCCCATGATTGCGCATGATCAGGCGCAACTGCTCGACGAGGTAGCTTTCGAACAGGCCCGGCTGGGTGATGGTGGTGGAAAAATGCCCGGGCGTCGGCATATGGCCATAGGCCTGGCGCGAGTCGATCTGGGTGAACGAGTTGGTGGTGACACCGATCTCCGGATAAAAGGCCCGGTAGCGCTTGCCATTGTCGCCGCCTGCTGCCGCCAGCTCTGCGAACGAGTCGCGCAGGAATTTGGTGTTGCGGTCGTAAAGCGCCTGCAGTGCCTTGACGGCTTTCTCGGCGCTATCAAAGCTTTGCCGGCCAAAAGGCTCCGGCATGACCACAGATTCGATGGCTTGTGGGTAGATTCGCTTTTCCATGGCTCAATATAGAGACTTGGATCGGCACTTGGGAGGGGTGTCGCGACCGAAGGCGGCCAAAGCGCCGTTTTTCTTCAACCGCGCTGCAGGCTGACCAAGAGCACAAAGCCGACGCCGGACTTCTTCAGGGCTGGTGCGTCGATCGTCGAGCCGGCGTCGGTGCGCATCATCGGCACGGCCAGAACCGGAGCGGCCAGCACCGTCAGGATAAGCGCCGCCCGCGGCAGAAGCCGAAGTGTCTTGAGAGCGTTGGCGGCGATGCGGTTCATGGTGTTTCAGCTTTTCTTTTCGAGGTCTTGGTTCTTTGTTCAGTTGCGAAGATGGGTGGGGCAGGCGAGGCGGCAGGTTCTGGAACTGGCTTCGTCCCAGGCGCGGGCCGGACGGCCCGCTTCGGCGACGAGGATGGCGAAGAACATTCCAAACAGGCACACCAGCAGGCAGACGATGGTGAAGCGGCGAGCAAGCATTGGGTCGGTCTCCTTCAACACGCCGGAGAATGCCCTGATGCAACTGAACCGGCTCTGATGCCGGCGTTCATCTGCCGTTCAAGATGATTGACGGGGTTTCGACGGCGCCGGCGTCGGTTTGGATAGCCGCCGGCGGGTATCGAGCATCACCGGTGCAGGATGTGTCGACAAAACGAAAACGGGGCCCGCTGGGGCCCCGTCCTCATGTCGCAAGGATGCGCTCGATCAGAGCTTGTGCCAGGTCTGGCTCTTGCAGATCAGCCCGCCGAGCACGCAGCCGCTCATCTTGAGAGAGCTGCCCGACAATGTCGCCTTGCCCGAATAGGTCTTGTCGTTTGCCGGATCGGTGATGTTGCCGGCATATTTGTTGTCGCCTGTCGCCTTGAGCGAGCCGATGGTCTTGCCGGCATATTTCCCCGACTTGAGCGTGATGGAAAACGAGCCGCCGCCGGCGATGGCCGCGGTTTCGCCGGCCTGCGTCTTCCAATTGCCTTCGATCGGATCGGCCCATGCCGCACCCGCCACGATCAATGTGGCCGCAAGGGCCAGGCTCAGTTTTCGAAACATGTCTTCCTCCCTGTGGATGTCCGGCCGGATGCTCCGCCTCGCCGGTCTGCCGCTTACGCAAACGTAAGCTAATCCAGCTCCCGGCAAAACAAAAGCGGTGCCGTAGCGGAACACTTTGGGATTTTGCAGCCGCCTGAAAGCGCCTCCTCGACGATGAAATGAAACGATCGGCGCATCGCCTTTGTTCGCCGTGGTTAGCGAAGTCTTGCCCCCGCGCGAGAAAACTTTCGTCAAATTTGAGGCAAGCAGGCTGAATTGCTGGGTTTGTATCCTTAACGAATTTCGGCGTTTACCTCTTGTTTTAGCTTTGTTTTCCTCAAATTAAGCACGCCATTTAACGACGGATTCAAGCCTGCACGGCATTCTCGAAAGCATCGGAAGAGCAGCCGGCAAGACGAAAGAAGGCAGCTCTCGGGAGCCTGACAGGGCCGGAAAACAGGGGATTGAAATGGCACGTTTTGAAATGCTTGAAGCAGGTTTCGGCGCCATGGGAGCAACTGCTCAGGCCGACATCCTTTTCGAACTGGGCATGATGTATGCGACCGGCCGCGATTGCGAGACCGATGTCGTTGCCGCCCACAAATGGTTCAACATCGCCGCAATCAAGGGCTCGGCCCGCGCCGCCGAGCTGCGCTCGGAACTGTCGGCCGCCATGTCGAAGGTCGAGATCGCCACGGCGCTGCGCGAAGCCCGCGAATGGATGACCATACACTGAAATCTGCCAATCGCAGACAGGTCCATCGAAGACAGGGAAGCTCCGGGATCAAGGCCGCACAGACGGCCAGACCCGGCGAAATTGAAGGCCGCGCAAGACGGTCACGAAGGCAAGGGAAAGAACGCGGCAGGCCGCAAGGCCCAGTCGTGCGCGACACAGGGAAGCTGAGCGGATTTTTAGGCGCGGGGGCGCCTGGAGATTGCTCGACGGGCAAAAAAGCCACGACCAGCCGGAACAAGGCTGGCGTGGCTTTTTGCGTGGATGACGTCTTGCAGGCCCAATCGAGCGGCGCCAATGCGCCTAGACAGGCCGAATGAAGGATGAAATTGTCCGGCCTCTCTGGAAGAAGCGCGGCCGGGGCGGCCGCGCGTGAGTGGAGGAGTTCTACCATCATGAAAAAATTGAGTATTTTGAACGCGGCCATATTCGGCCTGATGTTGAGCACGCCGGTCGCATTCGCAGACGACATCACCTTTGCGGTGGTGGGCCCGATGACAGGACAGCTCGCCACCATCGGCGATCAGTTCAAGCAGGGCGCACAGGCTGCCGCCGATGCGATCAACGCCGCGGGCGGTGTCGACGGTCGTCAGATCAAGCTGAGCATCGAAGACGACCAATGCGATCCCAAGCAGGCCGTGTCGGTTGCCAACCGCGTCGTCGCCGATGGCGTCAAGTTCATCGACGGCCATGCCTGCTCGGGTTCCAGCATTCCGGCCTCGGCTGTCTATGCCGAAGCCGGCGCCTTGATGATGAGCCCGGCCTCGTCAAACCCGGTGCTGACCGATGCGGCAGCCAAGGCCGGCTGGCCGACGATCATGCGCCTTTACACGCGTGACGATGCGCAGGGCGCCTTCATCGGCCCATGGATCGCCAAGAAGTTTGCCGGCAAGAATGTCGTCGTCCTGCATGACAAGAGCGCCTACGGACAGGGCGTGGCTGACGCCGTCAGGGCAACGATGAATGCCGGCGGCCTCAAGGAGGTCTATTATGACGGCATCAACGCTGGCGAGAAGGACTATTCGGCTCTCGTCACCAAGCTCAAGGATTTGAAAGCCGACGTTGTTTATTTCGGCGGCTACCATCCTGAAGCCGGCCTGATCCTGCGTCAGTCGGCGGAACAGAACCTGAAGTTCCAGCTGATCATGCCGGACTCCATCGCCTCGCCGGAATTCTGGCAGGTTGCCGGCCCGGCCGGCGAGGGCACCATGTTCGTCTTCCCGTCGGATCCGCAGGCAAAGCCGGAAGCCAAGGCAGCCGTCGAGAAGATCAAGGCCGGCGGTTTCGTGCCGGAGGGTTTCACGCTGTTCTCTTACGCCACCATCCAGGCTTTCGCCGAAGGCATCAAGCGTGCCGGCAGCGACGACCCGGCCAAGGTTGCCGAAGCGTTGAAGAACGGTACGCCGATCAGCACCGTTGTCGGTGATGTCACCTTCGACGAGAAGGGCGACCTCAAGAATGCCAGCTACGACATCAACCAGTGGCATGACGGCAAATACGCGCCGATCGCGCAGTAATCGCCACCCTGGCGACTGGATGGCATAGAGAATGGCCGGGTTCATCCCGGCCATTTTTTGCTTTCCCTGTCGTGGCCTTCCGAACCGTCAGCTCACTGCTGTGGTCGCGGCGTTGTGCTCCTCGACGAACCGCACCAGCACCGTTCCGTCGGTGACCTGTGCGCCCTCTGTGGCGATCTCGGCGATCACGCCGTCATGCGGCGCGGCGATGGTGTGCTCCATCTTCATCGCCTCAAGGATCAGCAGCGGCTGGCCCTTGATCACCGTATCGCCTTTGCCCACGCGCACCAGCTTGACCAATCCCGGCATCGGCGCACGCAGGCTGCCGGTGCTTGCCGCCGCCTCATCGGCCCGTGCCAACGGGTCCGGCACGGCGAAGGTGTAGCCAACGGCGCCTTCGAACACGGTGATATGGCCTGGCCAGCGGGCGAGGCGCGGCGTGGCGCGAAAATCATGCGAATTGGTGTCGCCATAGGGCTTGTCCAGCGCGACCTGGAATCGTCCGTCCGCCCGCACCGAAACCTTCGCCGCGATATCGTCTTCGCCGAACTTCAGCCATGTGCGTCGCGCCACGCTGTGGAAATGGGCATAGCCGACAAGCGACGACCACGGATCGTCGGATGACGGGGTTGCGCCGGCACCGGAGGCCGCAAGAGCGGCGGCAGCAATGGTTTCGTCGCTCGGCGGCGGGACGGTCGTCAAGGTTTCTTGGTGTCTGCCAATCAGGCTGGTGTCGACATCGCCTGCAGCAAAATCCGGATCGGCGGCCAGAGCGGCAAGAAAGGCGGTGTTGACGGTCGAGCCGGCGATCTCGGTCCGGGATAGCGCCGCGCCAAGCGCTTCCAGAGCCCCCTGGCGGTCCGTCGCGTGGACGACCAGCTTGGCAATCATCGGGTCGTAATAGGGCGAGATGGCGTCACCCGCCCGCACGCCTGTCTCTATGCGCATCGTGGCGCCTTCGGAGGCCGCGTCTGGAAATTTCAGATGGTGCAGCGTGCCGGTCGCCGGCAGGAACCCTTTTGCCGCGTCTTCGGCATAGATGCGCGCCTCGAAGGCATGGCCGACGAGCGCGATCTCGCTTTGCGTCTTGGGCAGCTTTTCGCCGCTGGCGACCCGCAACTGCCACTCGACCAGGTCGGTGCCGGTCACCATTTCGGTGACCGGATGTTCGACCTGCAGGCGGGTGTTCATCTCCATGAACCAGAAGCGGTCGGCTTTCAGGCCCTGCGAGGCATCGACGATGAACTCGATGGTGCCGGCGCCTGAATAATTGATCGCCTTGGCGGCCTTCACCGCCGCATCCGTCATCGCCTTGCGCAAAGCCTCGGTCATGCCGGGCGCGGGCGATTCCTCGATCACCTTCTGGTGGCGGCGCTGCGCCGAGCAGTCGCGCTCGTAGAGATGCACCACATTGCCGAAATTGTCGCCGAACACCTGCACCTCGATATGGCGCGGCTTGTCGACATATTTTTCGACCAGCACGCGGTCGTCGCCGAAGGCGGCTTTCGCCTCGCGCCGCGCGCTGGACAACGCCTCGGAAAACTCATCTGGATGCTCGACCCGGCGCATGCCCTTGCCGCCGCCGCCGGCGCGCGCCTTGATCAGCACGGGATAGCCGATCTCGCGTGCCTTGGACGCAAGCAGCACGATCTCCTGCGCCTCGCCATGGTAGCCCGGCACCACCGGCACGCCGGCCTTTTCCATCAGCCGCTTGGCCGCGTCCTTCAACCCCATGGCCCGGATCGAGGCCGCCGACGGGCCGATGAAAATCAGCCCCGCCGCCACCACCTGGTCGACGAAATCGGGATTTTCCGACAGGAAGCCGTAGCCGGGGTGAATGGCTTGTGCGCCCGTTGCCAGGGCCGCGGCGATGATCTTGTCACCGCGCAGATAGCTTTCGCCGACGGGCGAGAGGCCGATATGCACCGCCTCGTCGGCCATCTCGACATGC
>NZ_RZTF01000014.1:39432-48215 GCF_004023175.1 Mesorhizobium sp. M7A.F.Ca.MR.362.00.0.0 | reverse complement strand
CATGCCGGTGCCCGGGCCGGACGGCAAGCCGACCCAACTGATCGATGTCGCTTCCATCGCCATGCTCGAAAAGGCGCTCAATGCGCGCGGCGTCGAAGCCTCGCATCTGTGGACCTCGCCGGAAGATTGGGGCGAGATCGGACCCGAGCTTGACGACTGGATTGCCAGCGCCTCAAGGGCGCTCGCCTACGCCATCGTCGCCGCATCCTCGATCATCGATTTCGAAGCGGCGGTGATCGACGGCTGGATGCCGAAAGCGGTGCGCCGCCGGCTGGTCGACGCCATCATCGCGGCAATCGCCACGATCGATGGCGAAGGCTTGAAGCTGCCCGCCATTCGCGAGGGAACCGTCGGCATCCATGCCCGGGCACTCGGCGGCGCCAGCCTGCCACTTTCCGAACGCTTCCTGATCGGCTCGACGACGATTTCCAGGAGCGCCTGATGCTGATCGGAATTCCGGCGCTGCTCGGTCCGGAGCTTCTGGCGATCCTGCGCGGCATGGGTCATGGCGACGAAATCGCCCTTGTCGACGGAAACTATCCGGCGGAACAGCAGGCAACCCGGCTGGTGCGCGCCGATGGTCACCCTCTTATCCCCGTACTCGACGCGATCTTGAGTGTGCTGCCTGTCGATGACGCGGTGCCGGAGGCGCTGTTTCGCGCCTCGGTCAAGGGCGATCCCTCGCTTGCCGATCCCGTCCATCATGAGATCGAGGCGATCTGCGCCAAACGGGCGCCAGGCCGCAAGGTGGTTGCGCTGGCCGGCGCCGACTTCTATGCACGGGTCAAATCGGCGCATGCCATCGTCGCGACAAGCGAGCCGCGGCTCTACGCCAACATCATCATACGCAAGGGCGTGATCCATCCGCCGGAGACCAGGAAGACATGATCCTCTGCTGCGGCGAAGCCCTGATCGACATGCTGCCGCGCACGACGACAGCGGGTGAGCCGGCCTTTGCGCCTTATGTCGGCGGCGCGGTGTTCAACACGGCGATCGCGCTTGGCCGGCTCGGCGCGCCGGCAGGCTTCTTTTCAGGCCTGTCGTCGGATCTGTTCGGCGGCCAGTTCCGGGATGCGCTGGGGGCAAGCAAGGTCAGCTCCACCTATGCGCACACCTCACCACGGCCAACGACGCTGGCCTTCGTCAAGCTCACCAACGGCCAGGCGACCTACACTTTCTATGACGAGAACACCGCCGGCCGCATGCTGACCGTCGACGACCTGCCGCAGCTTGGCAGCGAGATCGAAGCCATCCTGTTCGGCGCCATCAGCCTGATTTCGGAGCCCGCCGGCAGTGCCTATGAGGAGTTCATGCGGCGCGAGCATGAAAGTCGAGTGATGATGCTCGATCCCAACATCCGGCCGAACTTCATACGGGACAAGGCCAAGCACCTCAGGCGCATTCGCGCGATGATGGCGATGGCCGACATCGTGAAATTGTCGGACGAAGACCTGAACTGGTTCGGCGAAGCCGGCTCGCACGAGGATGTCATCCGCAACTGGCTGGACCGAGGCCCGAAGCTGATCGTCGTCACCCATGGCAGCGAAGGCGCCGTCGGCTATACCAGGGAACATGCCGTCACCGTCATGCCGGAAAAGGTCGAGGTGGTCGACACGGTCGGCGCCGGCGATACCTTCAACGCCGGCATCCTCGCCTCCTTGCATGAGCAGGGCCTGCTGACCAAGGCGGCGATTTCCGGCTTGTCGAAAGACGCCATCCACAAGGCGCTGGCGCTCGGCGCGAAGGCGGCGGCAGTGACCGTGTCGCGGGCCGGCGCCAATCCACCCTGGCGACATGAAATCGCCTGAGCAACGCTCAACATAAGTTGAGCCCAATCGATCACTTTATGTTTCGCAGGGGCTCTTTACAGGGCTATAAGGGCGGGATGGCGCCCGACGAAGCCCGGATTTCCGGCATCTGACTGACATTCGCCGGGAAATACTGGTAACGGACTGCGACACTTGGGCAATTTGGGGCTCCGCCTGCCCGGCTTTCTCGGCAAGCGCAACTCTGGTACCAGCGGCCGATTATCTGGCTAACCCGTTTTGAGGCCGACATGCAGTTCATCGATCTTGGCGCGCAGCGCGAACGAATCCGCGACCGGCTGAAGGCCGCGATCGACCGTGTCGTCGACGAAGGCCGTTATATTCTTGGCCCGCAAGTCACCGAATTCGAGAATAAGCTTGCCGCCTATATCGGCACCAAGCATGTCGTGGCCTGCGCCAACGGCACCGACGCGCTGCTGTTGCCACTGTTTGCGGCCGGCATCGGCCCGGGTGACGCGGTGTTCGTGCCGAGCTTCACTTTCGCCGCCACCGCCGAAGTGGTGGCACTGGCCAAGGCCGAGCCGGTGTTCGTCGATGTCGACCCGCATAGCTACAACATCGACATTGCCAGCCTCGAAGCGGCCATCGCCATGATCAAGAAGGAAGGAAGGCTGAAGCCGAAGGCTATCATTCCTGTCGATCTGTTTGGCCTAGCCGCCGATTACGAGGCGATCATGGCGATCGCCAACCGCGAAGGGCTGATGGTGATCGAGGATGCCGCCCAGTCGATGGGCGGTTCGCTCGACGGCAAGATGTGCGGTGCTTTCGGCCATGTCGGATCGACCAGCTTCTATCCGGCCAAGCCGCTTGGCTGCTACGGCGACGGCGGCGCGATGTTCACCAATGACGATGCGCTGGCCGAGCAGCTTCGCTCCTTCGCCTTCCATGGCAAGGGCGAGACGCAGTACGACAATGTCCGCGTCGGCATCAATTCGCGACTCGACACGATCCAGGCGGCGATCCTGATCGAGAAGCTGGCTATCCTGGAAGACGAGATGGTCGCCCGGCAGGTGGTGGCAAAGCGCTATGCCGAAGGGCTTGGCGATATCGTCACTGCGGCGCGCAATCTGGACGGCAGCCGTTCGGCCTGGGCGCAATACGCGATCGAGACGCCCAAGCGCGACGGGCTGAGGGCGCATCTCGGCGAAAAGAGCATTCCGTCTGTCATTTACTACGTGAAGCCGCTGCATGCCCAGGTCGCTTATCGCGACTACCCGCGCACGCCGACCGGCCTTGCCGTATCGGAAGACCTGCCGAAGCGGATCCTGTGCCTGCCCATGCACCCTTATCTCAGCGAAGCCGACCAGGACCGCATCATCGAGACGATCCGCAACTATATCGGCTCGAATTCGGCGCAGGCCGCGGCAGAGTAAGCTGCCGAGCCTTTCTCAGCCGGGGCCCGCCGCCCTGCCGCTGGCAATGAAATGCGGATTGGCAAAATCCTCGTCGTCGCTTTGCCTGCGCTTGCCATAGACCAGAGGTTGGCCGTCGAGCGTGCGCGTCATGCCGCCGGCGGCGCGCAGGATGGCGTCGCCCGCCGCTGTGTCCCATTCCATGGTGCGGCCGAAGCGCGGATAGACATCAGCCTCGGCACTGGCGAGAAGGCAGAACTTCAAGGACGAACCGACCGAAACGATTTCGGCGGCACCGAGGTCGCGAATATAGGCCTCGGTTTCCGGTGTGTTGTGAGACCGACTGGCGACGACGGCCAGCGGCGTCGCGGCCGTTCTCGCCGCGATCGGCCGGCGGCCGACGATCTGGTAATCGCCATCGATTTCGAGTGATTCCGCCCTGCCCGGCAGGCCGGAAAAGAAGCGGCCCGTGCAGGGCGCAAAGACGACGCCGACTTCCGGCACGCCATCGCGAACCAGCGCGATGTTGACGGTGAAATCGGTGCGGCGGTTGACGAACTCCTTGGTCCCATCGAGCGGATCGATCAGAAAAAAAGCCCCGTCCAGGTCGGGCGGCACGATGCCGGCGGAAGCTTCTTCCTCGGCCACGCAGGGGATATCGGGAAATGCGGCACGCAGTCCGGCGAGAATGATCTTTTCGCTCTCGCGGTCCGCCTCGGTCACCGGCGAGGCGTCGGACTTACGGTCAACCGCACAGCCGGCGTGGAACACGCGCATCACCTCGCGCCCGGCCGACAAGGCCAGGCGCTCGAAGATTTCAAGCATCAGCCTGTCGTCAGATGCCGCCGCCGCTATCGTATTGGTCTTCGGCAATGTCGCGCTCGTTCAGCCAGTGTTCCAGGGCGTCGACCATCTCTTCGGCCGACTTGCCGAGTGTCCGCAGATGGACCTCCGGGGTTTCCGGCGCTTCATAAGGGGAATCGACGCCGGTGAAATTCTTGATCTCGCCATTCAGCGCGCGCGCGTAGAGGCCCTTCGGATCACGCCGGGCGCATTCCTCGAAAGGCGTATCGACATACACCTCGACGAATTCGCCGTCGGCCATCAATTCACGTGCCATGCGCCGCTCGGCGCTGAAGGGCGAAATGAACGAAACAATGACGATCAACCCGGCATCGGCCATCAAACGCGCCACTTCGGCGACGCGGCGGATGTTCTCGACGCGATCGGCGTCGGTGAAGCCAAGATCGCGGTTGAGACCGTGACGGACGTTGTCGCCGTCCAGGATATAAGTGTGGCGGCCGGTGGCGAACAGCTTCTTTTCGAACAGGTTGGCGATGGTCGACTTGCCGGAACCCGACAGCCCGGTGAACCAGAACACGGCGGGCCGTTGGTTCTTCATGTCGGCGCGCACGCGCTTGCCGACATCGAGCGACTGCCAATGGATGTTTTCGGCGCGGCGCAACGAGTGCAGGATCATGCCGGCGCCGACCGTGGCGTTGGTGATGCGGTCGATCAGGATGAAGGCGCCGGTGGTGCGGTTTTCGGCGAAGGGATCGAAGGCGATCGGCGTCCGCGTCGAGATGTTGCAGATGCCGACTTCGTTCATTTCGAGCGACTTGGCCGCTTCATGGGCAAAGTCGTTGACGTTGATCCGATATTTCAGGTCGGTGACGGTGGCGCTGGTCTGGTCGGTCTCGGTGCGCAGGATGTAAGAGCGGCCTGGCAGCAACGCATGCTCGTCGAACCAGACGATGTTGGCGGCGAACTGATCGGCGACCTGCGGCCGTGCGGCAGGCGAAACCAGCATGTTGCCGCGCGAGATTTCGACTTCGTCATCGAGGACGAGCGTGACGGCCTGGCCGGCGGCCGCCTGGGCGAGATCGCCGCCATACGAGACGATCCGCTTGACGCGCGAGGATTTGCCGGACTTGGCGACAACGACCTCGTCGCCGGGCGTAACCGAGCCGGAGGCGACCGTGCCGGCAAAGCCGCGAAAGTCGAGATTGGGACGGTTGACATACTGGACAGGGAAACGAAACGGCAGTTCGACCATCGCTTCGTCGACCGATATGGTTTCGAGATGCTCGATCAGCGTCGGACCGGAATACCATTCCATGCTTTCCGACCGGCGGCTGACATTGTCGCCATAACGGGCCGACATCGGGATCGGCACAATGGTCTGGAAGCCGAGATCGCGCGAGAATTGCCCGTAGTCTTCGACGATCCGGTCGAAAACCGCCTGATCGAAATCGACAAGATCGATCTTGTTGACGGCCAGCACGACGTGGCGGATGCCGAGCAGCGAGGCGATGATCGAATGCCGCCTTGTCTGGCGAAGCACACCCTGCCGGGCATCGATCAGCACGATCGCCAGGTCGGCGGTCGAGGCGCCGGTGGCCATGTTGCGGGTGTATTGCTCGTGGCCAGGTGTGTCGGCAACGATGAATTTGCGTTTCGGCGTGGCGAAGAAGCGGTAAGCGACGTCGATGGTGATGCCTTGCTCGCGCTCGGCCTCCAGACCGTCGACCAGCAGCGCGAAATCAATGTCGTCGCCCGTCGTTCCATGCTTGCGCGAATCGCGTTCGAGCGCGGCGAGTTGGTCCTCGAAAATCTGCTTGGTGTCGGACAGCAGGCGCCCGATCAGCGTCGACTTGCCGTCATCGACCGAGCCGCAGGTCAGGAAGCGCAGCAGCGACTTCTTCTCCTGCGCAGCCAGATAGTCGCGAACGCCGTCGGTGGGGGCGAGGCTCTTTGCCATGATGTGGCGCATGGTCAAAAGTACCCCTCGCGCTTCTTCTTTTCCATCGAGCCGGCTTCATCGCGGTCGATCAGGCGACCCTGCCGTTCGGACGTGCGTGCCGTCAGCATTTCGCCGACGATGGCTTCCAGCGTGTCGGCATCCGATTCGATGGCGCCGGTCAGCGGATAGCAGCCAAGCGTGCGGAACCGCACCAGCCTGTTCTCCACCGTCTCGCCGGGGCGCAGTTTCATGCGCTCGTCGTCCCGCAGGATCAGCATGCCGTCGCGTTCCACCACCGGTCGTTCCTTGGCGAAATAGAGCGGCACGATCGGGATACTTTCCTGCAGGATGTACTGCCAGATATCGAGTTCGGTCCAGTTCGACAGCGGAAAGACGCGGATCGATTCACCCGATGCGATGCGGGTGTTGAATATCTTCCACATTTCGGGGCGCTGGTTCTTCGGATCCCACACATGCTGGGCGTTGCGGAAGGAAAAGATGCGCTCCTTGGCGCGCGATTTCTCCTCGTCGCGACGAGCGCCGCCAAAGGCCGCATCGAAACCGTATTTGTCGAGCGCCTGGCGCAGCGCCACGGTCTTCATGACATGGGTGTGGGTGTTCGAACCATGGTCGAACGGATTGATGTTGTCGCGCACGCCGTCTTCATTGACATGAACCAGGAGATCGAAGCCGAGTTTCTGCGCCATCTGATCGCGAAAGGCGATCATCTCGCGGAACTTCCACGTCGTGTCGACGTGAAGAAAGGGGAACGGCGGCTTGGCGGGATAAAACGCCTTCATCGCCAGATGCATCAACACGGATGAATCCTTGCCAACCGAATAGAGCATGACCGGCTTGGCAAAAGCGGCCGCAACCTCACGGAATATATGGATGGACTCGGCTTCAAGCCGCTGAAGATGCGTAAGCGCTGTTGTCATGGGCCGTGGGCGTTCTTTCGTATCTTCCAACAGAAGACCTTGCCTCAAATCATCGAGCTCTTCGCGCCCGGTTCGAGCCTTGTTTCTGGACGTTCTTTCTCGTGCCGGCGTTCTAGCAGATCGCCATTGTCAAGAACAATGCTGGACTGACCCAGCCGCACATGGTTCGAGAATGAATTTTCCACAGATGCCGGCAAATCCGGAAATTCCTGCCTGCAAGCTCAACGGCCCAGAAAACGCGGGGAAAATATTGCTTGAATGGACCGGCTGCGGCTTTCAAGGGACTTCCTCTGGTCGGCCCGCGCCTGCCGCCGATTTTCGGTGGCAATCTGCCCTATACACTATCGAAAATGGGGGGCAGCCGCTATACCAGCCTCGGGAAACGGGCAAGTGCATCATCAGGCATGGGGCAATTTCGAGGCGAGCGTATTCAACTTCGCTAAACAAGATCCGCCGCATGAAACTTGCCGAAGACAGCGAGCCCGAAAATTGACCCGGCTTTCACCCCTGAGACAGCAATTCACGCCTTCGCGGATCAACAACTACTTCTCCATCCTTTGCTTCTTTTTTCCACCGGTTCTGGGGTCGGTGGTCAGCTTTGTGTTCAATGGCGGAGGCCTTTCGTCAGCCCTGCTGATTGCTTCAGGGAAAAGGCGCTTCAACGCCGACCGGCCCGTGATCTGGATGACGGTCGCGATCTATGCCTACTGCGCCTCCAATCTCCTGGCGTCCATCGTCAACAACTCGTTCGCCCGGGATGCGCCACATCTTATCCCGCTCGTCACCTTCCTGTTTTTTCCCGTGTCCTATTCGACCTGGAGCATCACGCAGAAAACCACGCTTACCCGCATCATCGTGCTTTCCAGCATGGCCGCCTGTTTTGCCGCGCTGCTCATGGCCGTCATCCAGCAATATTGGATTGGCGTCAGGGCCGAGGGGGGAGCCGGAAATCCGATCGTCTTCGCAACCGTCGTCTGCCTTGCCGTGGTGATGTGTGTGGCTGGCGCCTTGTCCGGTGTTGAGCAAGCCCGGACACCCCTCTTCTACGCGGCACTGGCAGGGACGATCGCCGTCATCTATTCCGGCTCGCGTATCGTCTGGCTGGCACTGCTGATCGCCGGCATCGCCGTCATGCTGATCAACCGGCACAGGCTCAGAGGCAGGAATGCCGTTCGCCTGCTGCTGCTGCTGGCGGCGGTCGGCGTCGTGATCGCCGCTTCCAGCTTCCAGGAGATATCCGGGCGGGTCGACTTTTTGCGCTCCGATTGGGGTGCGCTTGGGGCTGGCGGCAATTACGACACCTCGTTGGGAATACGTGTTGCGCTTTGGGAGATCGGCCTCAAAGCATTCCATGACATGCCACTGTTCGGGCACGGTGTGGGTGCAACCCAGCATCTGATCAAGCAGGGCTTTCATGAGCAGTTCGCGATGGACACAGGCTTCAACCATTTTCACAACGGCTTCCTGACCGCCTTGGTGCAAGCGGGAATTCTGGGTGCCGTGACGCTGGCGGCGATCTTTATCGTTGCCGCTGGAAATGCCGCCCGGGTCTTGCGAAACAGCAACGATCCGAGCGAGCGGTTCGGCGCGACCATGATTGTTGTCGTGGTGATCACCTATCTGACGGCCGGAATGACAGGCATCCTGATCGGCCATGACATTCTGGACTCGGTGCTGATGGTCTTCATGGTGAGCGGAACATATCTCGCCTCCGGACGCCATGTTCCTTTGTTGGAAGAGCAGGCACTTGCACCAGTGATGGAAGAGCGAGCACTTCCATCAGTCACCAGAGAGCTGTTTCGGGTAAGGCCATGAAGGTTCTGGTCACGGGCGCGACAGGTTTCATCGGGCGCCTTGTCGTGCGCCACCTTCGCGAAGCCGGTGCCGAGCTTCGCCTCGCCTCCCGCCATCCCGAGAGGCTTGG
>NZ_RZTF01000014.1:38974-39422 GCF_004023175.1 Mesorhizobium sp. M7A.F.Ca.MR.362.00.0.0 | reverse complement strand
GGTTCGGAGAACGAGACTGTGCCGATGCCCGGCTTCGATGCGCCGGCCGCCGCCTTCCTGGAACTGACCCGGCATATGACTGACGTCGTCCATTGCGCCGGCCTCAACAATGATCAGGGAAATGCAACCGAAGCCGATTACCAGGCGGCCAATGTGGAACTGAGCGCAAGGCTGGCGCATGCCGCGGCCGCCCAGATAAGCGGACGTTTCATCCATCTCTCCTCGATCCGAGCGGTGATCGGCGCGCATGTCAGCGCAACGATCGACGAGGACACGCTTCCTGCGCCACAATGCGCCTATGGACGCTCGAAGCGCGAAGGCGAGATCAAGGTTTTGGACGCCTACGCGTTACACGGCCGCTCGGACGCCGCCGTGTTGCGCCTGCCTCCGGTTTATGGAAGCGGCATGAGGGGGAATCTGGCAACGCTGATGCGCCTTGCCGATACGC
>NZ_RZTF01000014.1:18328-38964 GCF_004023175.1 Mesorhizobium sp. M7A.F.Ca.MR.362.00.0.0 | reverse complement strand
GCTCAGCCATTCCGGACCGCTTCGCCCGATCTATGTCGGCGCAGATGTGCCGCCGGTCGCCGTCGAGGCCATCATCGCCGCCTTTCGCAGAGGTTTGGGGCGGCCTGTGCGCCTGATGGCTGTGCCGGCCGGTCTGATACGGCCGGTCGTGGCCGCGCTCGGCAGGCGGGCGTTCTGGGACAGCCTGACCGCGACACAGATATGCGACCCCGCCCTGCTGGTATCGCAGGGGTGGACGCCTGAAGCCGGCACGCTCGAGCGGCTGGCCGAGCTGGCGCGGCTCGGTAGATCCTGACTTTCTTGCTTGACCATGATCTTTTCCAAAAACCGGCTTCCACTTTTTGGGATCATGGTCTGCGGTAGAGCGTTCCAAACAGGATCCGAAGGTCGAGCCAGAACGACGCAGTGCGGAGGTAGGCAGCATCCGTTTCGGCCAAAAGCTCCGGGTTCGACATGTCGATGCCCCTGATCTGGGCCAGGCCGGTTATGCCCGGCAGCGCCGCCAAAACCCCCAGCCGCCTGCGACACTCGATCAACTCGGTTTGGGTCGGCAGGCAGGGGCGCGGCCCGACCAGGCTCATTTCGCCCTTCAGGACGTTCCAGAATTGCGGCAGCTCATC
The DNA here is from genome assembly GCF_004023175.1 of Mesorhizobium sp. M7A.F.Ca.MR.362.00.0.0. Taxonomy (NCBI): domain Bacteria; kingdom Pseudomonadati; phylum Pseudomonadota; class Alphaproteobacteria; order Hyphomicrobiales; family Phyllobacteriaceae; genus Mesorhizobium; species Mesorhizobium sp. M7A.F.Ca.MR.362.00.0.0. The sequence goes on along the minus strand of NZ_RZTF01000014.1, from coordinate 38,344 downwards.
GAGCTTGAACTTCCGTAGGACCTTCCCGACCGATGTCACGGAATCCGCCGGCGCCTCATGCGAGGGTAGTGACGGCGTCCCGATATACATCGTGCGCAACTTGTGGCAGCGGAAAAGCCGACCGTCACGGCCGACCCGCACCTGCGAAAAAATAGCCGGGCCCGGCGACGATGCCCGAACGGCAAGGACGGTGAGCGCCAAGACAGGAGATGTCGCCACCAGCAGCAGAGCCGCACCGGCAATATCGAAGATTTGCTTGGCTGCCTTCATGAACGGCCGATAGTACTCCCTGCCGAAGTCCCGAGGCAACGCCGCAGGCCAATGCCGTCAATCCGGTCGACGTAGCATGAGCCGATCTCTTGACCAAGCGCGCCACGCAGCCGTCGCAATGTTCAGATGCGCCCCAGGATGAAGGCGAGATAGAGCCCAATGTTTCCGGAAACGGTCTGCCGATAGACGCCGCTTTGGCGCAAGCCTGCCAAGCGGCGGGAAAGGCCACCGTTGCGCCCGCGGATGAAAAGGTCGAGGCACGCCGTCGCGTCCTCGGTCAGGAGATCGCGATTGACGGCGAGACCGTCGAGGTTGAGGTCCGTCCAGCCGGCGAATTCCCCCTTGAACAGGCGGCCAAGCCGAGAGAACCTTGCTTTCCAGGACACGTTGGCGCCGACCAGGTTCGCCGCGTGCTGCCGGTAGCGCACCAGCGGCCGCGGATCGTAGCGGACGATGCCGCCGGCGGCGGTCACGATGAGATAGGCCCACCAGTCGTGGCTGACGAACCCGCTCCGCGTGGAGGCCCTGGCCAGCAGGTCGCGTGCCGCGGCGTTGAGCAGGATTGTGTTGCCGCCGGCGATGCTTTGCACAAGCGCGTTGCGAAAGGTTGGCGGCCGGGCAAACAGCGGCGAATGGCCGACAAGGCTCCCTGTTTCCGTCATGGTTGCGGTTCGCGAACAAAACATCAGCGGGATTTTCGCATCCTGGGTCCGCATCCAGCTGATAGCGCTCTCCAGCCTGTCGGTCTCCCAGATATCGTCCTGGTCGCAGAAGGCATAGCAGTCCGCCTCGATGCGTCGGTCGACGATCATGGAGCGGAAATTGGCGGCGAAGCCTTGCCGCGGCCCCTCCACCAGCGTCATCCGACCCTTGGGCCGCCAGCGGGATTTCCATGTCTCGATGATGGCGGTCGTGCCATCGGTGGAGCCATCGTCTGAAATCCACAGGTCGACCAGAGGGTGCGACTGCGCAAACAGGGATTGCAGCTGCTCCTCGATGAAGGTAGCGCCGTCTTTCGTGCCCATCAGGACCGCGATGCGCAGGTCATCTTTGCTCACGAGCAAGATCGCTTTCTGAATTCTGAACCGGGCCTAGCTCGCCTGCCCCGCCGTTTTCGGGATCGCGTCTTGACGTGCACTCGCCCTGGCCTTCTTGGCGCGGTCGAGACCTGCCAATGCGGCGAGCGCGGCAGCCTTGTCCTGGTTTTTCGCCGACTGCTGCAGGGCCGAGAGCGCGACCTGGACATCCGACCATTCCACGACGTCCGTGCTGAGGCCGAAAACCTTCGAGATGCCGAGTTCGACGAGTTCCTCGTCTTCGCCATGCAGCGTTTCGTGAAGTTTTTCGCCCGGCCTGATGCCGGTGAACCGGATCGCGATGTCCTTGTATGGGCTCTTTCCGGACAAACGGATCATCGTTTCGGCCACTTCAAGGATCGGCACCGGCTTGCCCATGTCGAGCATATAGACGGCGTAATCGTGTCCGCTCTGCCGCGACGCGGCATCGGCCGCCGACATGATGACGAGATCGACGGCTTCGGCCACGGTCATGAAATAGCGCGTCATGCGTCGGTCGGTGATGGTGACGGGCCCCCCAGCCTCGATCTGCGCCTGGAATATGGTCGCCACCGAACCATTGCTGCCGAAGACATTGCCGAACCGCACTGCAATGAACTTGGTGGCCGGGAGGCGCCCGCCCGTCTCGCCTGCCGGCGTGCCGTGCAAGGCACTGATGATCTGTTCGGCGGCCCGCTTCGTCATGCCAAGCACCGATGAGGGATCCACCGCCTTGTCGCTCGATATCAGGACAAATTGCGCAACCCCGCACTTGGCGGCAACCTCGGCACAGACGAGCGTTCCAAAAATGTTGGTCTGGATGGCCGAATCCCAGTTCTCCTCGAGCAGCGGAACATGCTTGAGCGCCGCGGCGTGAAAGATGATGTCCGGCCGGAATTCGGTGACGACACGCATTATCTGGCGCCGGTCCGCGACATCGACGATGCGGACCTTGAGGCGGTCGTGGTCCTTCTCGTCAACATACTGGCTCAGCTGGAAGATGCCGAATTCGGAGTTGTCGGCGACCAGCACCGCCTCGGCTCCCAGTTCCAGCGACCGCTTGACCAGCGTCTGGCCGATCGAACCGGCGCCGCCGGTCACCAGAACGCGTTTGCCGCTGACAAAGGCGCCGATGCGCTGGATGTCGGACGCGACCGCCGGACGGCGCAGGATCGTTTCCATCTCGACGGTGTCGAGAACCAGCTTTCCGTGCTGTTCCAACTCCGAAAGGCCTGAGAACTGCACCACATTTATGTCGCCGTGCCGGGCAATGCGCACGAGTTCCGAATACTCTTCGATCTCGTGCTCGGCGCCGCTGCCGAAAATCAGCAGGTCCAGGCTTTTGGTGCCGGTCGCGTAATCTTCCAGGACATCGATCAGACGCGGCAGGGTCGCCACCACGGGAACACCTTGAATCCGCGTGCCCAACGGTGCGCCGCGCTCGGTCGCCATGATGCCTGCGATGGAATAGTCAGCCGGCTGCGCCGTGCGCGTGAAGCGAATGATCAGGTCGGCCTCGCCGAGCCGGCCGACGAACAGAGCGCGCTTGGCCTGCCTGATGTCGGTCTTGCGGCTCAGAATCCCCCAGCTCGCGCCGTCACGCAGGAAGCGGTAGAACAGCCGGGGTGCCGATATGATGGTGAAGGAGACGAGGAAGAAGACGATGAACTGACGCTCGTTGAGCCCCGCCACCGGCCGGTAAAAACGCAGCAGCAGCGACGCCACATAGAGAGTGAACGTCAAGATCGCGCAGCTCTTCAGGATGTTGAAAAAGTCCGGCGTCGAGGCGAAGCGCCAGACGGTGGTGTAGAGGCCACTGTAGCGGAACAGCAAATGGCTGATGACGACGATGCCCGCCCATGTCGCCAGACCCTCCTTGGAGAGCGCGTCGAACGAAAGATTAGACCGCGAAAGCACGAGGCTGAGCGCCACGGCGACCAGGACCATGACCACGTCCTGGACCATGATGAAGGCGCGCCGCATCTGTGGCCTGAGCCCGAACACAGCTTCGAGGTGGGAATTCATTGGACGGCACTAGACTCCAGGCTCAAGGGCATCGACACCAGCGAGGTGCGAACACGAAGTTACTTCGCGACCAATCACCTTACTCAAGTGCCATCCCCGGCCCCCGCCGTCCTGTATCGCATACTGCGGGGGCGACGGCATAGCTAGAGGTTTTTTCAGGAAGAGGCGTCCCGTGGAGAACATGGATCATGCTGGGGCGATTGCCGCAAAGGAAATATTACCAAAAGCTAATAGATAAGTCACACGGCATCAGCATGCGTTCAGTTTTGCCGCAGTTGACTCTGCCCCCCACCGCGTTACGACGCAATGCGTTGCCATATGCCCATCGAAATGGCTATTAGAGACGGGCTTGGTGGTTCGCTATGGCCAGCGAAGAATAATGCGCCAGAACAACGGATTGCGATACTCCCAGCTATGATTGCGGCACTAAACGGCGCTTTTGACGATATCTCAAAGGCCATGAGATTACACCGGGTCTGGATCGCGCTTGCCCACGAGGACATCGGCGACCAGCACAGACGCACGACGCTCGGCCCGCTTTGGATGCTGGTCAATTATTTCGCTTTCGTCGGCACTTTTGTCTTTGTTTTCGTGACCACCGACGCCAGCAACCCAAGCTATATAGCCTATGTAGCCATCGGCATGCTGGTCTGGTTCTATCTCACCGAAACCATCACCATGAGCGTGTCGCTCTTCCAGCGAGAAGCGAGCTTCATTCAAGGCACGACGCTGCCGTTGTTCGTCTATGTGATGCGATTGACGATGCAATGCATCATCAGAGCTGCTTATTCGTTGGCGGGTTGCGTTCTTGTTCTGCTGCTGGGCGGTTACGGAATCAGCACGAATTGGCTGCTATCGCTGCTGGGTCTGCTGCTCATCATCCTGGCAACGCCTGCATTCGTAACGGTTTTTGCGTTCTTGGGCGCTTTCTTTCCCGATAGTGAGTTCATCGTCGGGAATCTGATGCGGGTCGGCATGTTCTTCACGCCGGTCTTCTGGGTCTATAGCGGCCAGGAAGGCGTCCAAAAGTATGCCTATCATTGGAATCCCTTCACCTATTTCCTGGAGGGCGTGCGTGAGCCGATCACGGCCGGCATATTTCCGACGCACGCATTGGCCGTGGCTGGTTACATCAGTCTCGGCCTATGGGCTCTTGCGCTGCTGTTGCTGGGCCGTTATCGCAAACGCATCGTTTTCCTGATCTGAGTTCCATGACATCCATCCAACTGAACAATGTCAGCCTCGTTTATCGTCTGTTCGAAAAACTGACACTTTCGGCGCCTGGCCGGCGTCGCAGCGCTCTTGGCGGCAACATAGCCAAGTCGGGCACCAAGCAGGTCGTGCAGGCGCTCGACGATGTCAGCTTCGAACTCAAGGCAGGCGACCGGTTGGGCCTTGTCGGCCCGAATGGCGCCGGCAAGACGACGCTGCTCAAGGTTCTATATGGAATCTATCAGCCGTCGGGTGGCACGATATCGATCGCGGGCAAGGTCGATGCCCTGTTCAACATCAACATAGGGTTTCGCCCCGAGGCCACCGGGCGCAGGAACATCGTGCTGAGAGGATTGATCAGCGGCTGGACGGCGACCGAGATCGAAGAGAAGATGGAAGAAATAATCGATTTCAGCGAACTGGGTGACTTCATCGACCTGCCGTTCAAGGCGTACAGCCAGGGCATGGCGGCGCGCCTGGCATTTGCGGCGGCGACCACGCTCGAGCCCGAAATTCTGCTGATGGATGAATGGATCGGCGCCGGCGACGCATCGTTCCAGGAAAAAGCCAAACAACGGATGAACGAACTGGCGGAAAAGGCCGGCATCATCGTATTGGCCAGCCACGACGAAGCGCTCATCGAGCGCGTTTGCACGAAGAAAATGACGCTTCGAGCTGGCCGGATCGAGTCCCTGGTTTAAAAGCCGCCTCGCGATCAATTGGCTTCATATCCAAAGTTCTTCAGGTCCATGCCGTGAATGGCAGCCAGCCGGTCTTTAGAAAAAGAGAAGAGGGTGGATTGTCAAAGCTTATCATCCAGATCCCATGCTTGAATGAGGAGGGGACACTCGCCGTCACGCTTGCTGATCTCCCACGTCAGGTCGAGGGTTTCGACCAGGTAGAGTGGCTCGTGATCGACGATGGCTCCACTGACCGCACAGTGGAGGTTGCCCGGGAAAACGGTGTGGATCACGTGGTCTCGCTGCCCCACAATCAGGGGCTTGCCAAAGCCTTCATGACCGGCATTGAAACTGCGTTGAAACTCGGCGCCGATGTTATTGTCAACACCGATGCCGACAACCAATACGATGCCTCCTGCATTCCCGATCTCGTCCGCCCCATACTGGAGAAAAAGGCCCTGATCGTCGTCGGCGCAAGGCCGATCAGCGAGATAGAGCATTTTTCTCCCGTCAAAAAATTCCTGCAGAAGCTTGGAAGTTTGGTCGTCAAGCTTGCCAGCGGCACGACGGTTCCCGACGCGCCGAGCGGTTTCCGTGCCATCCACCGGGACGCGGCGATACAGCTCAACGTCTTCAACCGCTACACCTACACGCTGGAAACGATCATCCAGGCGGGCCGCAGGAACATTCCGATCACCTCCGTGCCGATCCGCGTGAACGGCGATCTCCGGCCCTCACGGCTGGTCAAGAGCATACCAAGCTATGTGCGGCGCTCCCTGATAACGGTTGTGAGGATCTTTGTCGTCTATAGCCCGCTGCGTTTCTTCTCGGTGTGTGCGGCCATAGTCGCCACGCCGGGTTTGATCATGATCGCCCGGTTCCTTTTCCATTATCTAAGGGGTGAAGGCAGTGGCAACATTCAGTCGCTGGTTCTCTCCAGCGCCTTGCTTGCCCTTGCTGGCATCCTAGCCATGAGCGGTATCCTTTCCGAACTGATCGCGGTCAACAGGCAGATCCTCGAAGAAATCAGGATCAGGCAACTGCAACAGGAACATCGGGAAAATGCATTGATCCGCTCGCTTTCGATAGATCGCGAAAGTTCCAAGGTTCAGGCGGGTAAAGTAAGCGGAATAGTGTAGATGAACGAAGCGCCAGCAGCCTACGATAACGTTCCGGGCAATTACTACGACAAATACAATACCCGGAATCCGATCGCACGATATCTCATGGATGGCTTTCTAAGCAGTTTCGATATGTTGACGGCGAAGACAGGCGTCCGCAACGCTTACGAGGTCGGCTGCGGCGAGGGAAATTTGTCCATTCGCCTTCATGATCGGGGATGGAATGTTCGCGGCAGCGACCTGGAATCCGTCAGTGTTTCGGAGGCTAATGAGCAATGCACGAAGCGTGGGCTGGAGCCGATATTTGAAACACGCTCGCTTTTCGACCTGACACCGGAAGTCGCTTCGGCCGAACTGGTGATCTGTTGCGAAGTTCTCGAGCACATCCCAGATACCGAACAAGCCCTTGCGATACTCAAATCGCTTGCCAAACCTTACCTTCTAGTCAGCGTGCCACGGGAGCCTGTCTGGCGGGCACTTAACATGGCCAGAGGTAAATACATCCCAAGCCTTGGAAATACGCCAGGGCATATCCAGCACTGGTCATCCGCATCCTTCATCAACCTGCTGGGCAAATCGCTGGAGGTCGTGGAGGTCCGCAAGCCGCTTCCTTGGACCATGGCCCTTTGCCGTTGTGACTGAGACAATGCAGACGGCACCATCAGCCAAAAGCAGAAAGCTGAATTCAATAATTCGTGCCGGGGGTCTGATTGTCAGCCTTGCCGCGCTTGTCTTCGTCGGATTGGCGATCCATCGCTCCTTCGGCGACCTGCAACGACAACTTATTTCACCATTTTTTCTGATCGCCATACCGGGCTGCGCCCTCGCCTATGCCGTCATCCTGCAACTGGTCGGCATCGCCTGGTATCGCTTCCTGGTTGCCGTTGACGGGCCGTCGCTTGGGTTGGGTCGTGCGCTTGGCATTTTTGGGAAGACGCAGATCTACAAATACCTGCCGAGCAACGTGATGCATATGGTTGGCCGGTTTGCCCTCGCCCGCAATGCCGGAGCGTCGAACAAGGCGCTTGCCTTTGCCCAGATAGGGGAATTGTCCATCATCGTCCTTGCCGCAGGAACGTTGGCCGCCTTGCTGGCATGGCCAGTTTTCCAGGATGCCTATGCGCGCTATGGTCTCGATAACCCTAGATTGCTCGCGGGAATAATCGCCGCCGGGCTTTTGGCGCTTGCCGTCGGGACAGCGCTTTTGTTTCGCTTCAGGATCGCCGGCATCGGGAGAAGAGCGCTAATCGCCTCTGCCGAAGCATTTCTTCTCTATGCACTGTTTTTCATCGGCAATGGGTTGCTGATCGTTGCGCTTTCCAGAACCTTGGACGATGCGGGGCATGTGGCCGAGCTGGTCGGCATAGGAGCGGCTGCCTGGCTCATTGGCTTTGTCGTTCCGGGAGCGCCGGGTGGCCTTGGGGTGCGTGAAGCAGTTCTGATCATGGGGCTTACCGCCGCGGGCCTGCCGCCTCCGGCAGCCACCGCGATTGCTCTCGGCAACCGGCTCGTCACCGTTCTCGGAGACTGCCTGGTCGCCCTGGTGGAATTGATATTGCAAAAGGGGAAGAGCGCATAAGCGCGAGAGCTCTAAGCAAGGCAGCGGGAAACGGGATGGGGTGCAATGCTCAGGATAAAATCGGACTGGCCAATTCTTGCGTTGGCACTGCTGTTTACAGCGAAGGCATTTTTCCTGGCCTTCTGGGTTACGCCTCTTTGGGATATTCCAGACGAGATCGGACATTATGCCTATACCGAGGACATTGCCTCGGGGCGCGGTTTTCCACTGCTCGGAACAGCCAATATCAGCGCAGAGATCAATACCAACGTCACTGGCGTTCCCAGCCCTTCATCTGATAACTGGATCGCGCAACACCCTCCCATCTATTACTTGGTCGCAGCCATTCCGCTGAAAATAACAACGATCCTCTCCGATAATCAGGATCTGCGTTTCAGATCCCCACGCATCGTCGCCGCGCTGGCCGGCGGTTTGGTGCTAATCGTGTTGTACCAAACCTTGCTGTTTCTATCCGTCGATCGCCGCACGGCCACGGCAGTCGCCGCCGCTACCGGCTTTGTCCCCATGTTCAGCCATCTGGCGTCGGGTACAAATCATGATGTTCCACTCTTCCTGTTTTGCGCGCTGGTGGCCAAATACTTCTCCAGGTACATTGTCGACAGACAGATATCAGACGCTTACCTATGCGCGTTCTGGCTGGCCGTGGCAGCATCAACGAAGATGACGGCGCTTGTCCTCTTAGCTCCGATAGTCGCAATCCTGGTATTCGAGATTGATGGAAATCTGGGCAGGATTTTTAATCGTGCCGTGATCTTGACGCTGATCGCAATTTCGTTGCCTTCAATTTGGCTGGCTCGAAATATCTGGTATTTTGGCGATCCGTTCACAACTTCCGTTGACCTCAGCGCAGCACCTGGCCAGTCGACAACGTCGCTCTCTTTCTTTGAATTCATGCGCACCTACCCTGCGATCGAGCATTTCGTCGTCAACTTCTTTGGTCTGTTCGGATGGATCGGGACGGGCAAAGGCGCAGTTTCGTGGTTCCAGATAAATGGTCTTCCGCTGACGGCCTATTCAGTAATCTTTTGCGGATTTTCCATTATTGTCGCGGTCGGCGCCACCTTGAGCCTAGCGCAAAGACCTATGCCGGCGCTGCCGGCACCCGGCCCGGTCATCAATTACTTCTGGAAATTCTATGATTCGCTCGCGCCGACATCGCGGATTGCATACTCGGCCTTGATCCTGATTGGCGCCGCCGTCGCAGCCGCTGTTGTTCTTGTGCTGACACAATCTCCTAATACCAGCTACGTCATAGCCATCGGCGCCATGGCTCTGATGTATGCTGCCGTGATCTCCTTATTCACTATCGTTTCTGGGCGGCAACCGAATGACGTGCGTTTGTTTTCGTATTGCGTTCTTACAGCGGGTTTCTTCGCTATTGTTCTGGTCGAGCAGATATATTCACTTTCCAATGCGCTAGGTCAACTCAGAGCCTCGCATGGCCGTTACATGTATCCAGTCATCCCATTCCTTGTCCTGGCATTTGGGATGCTCACGAAACGCTCTCGGGCCCTCGGCGCGGTATCGATCCTTGTGGTTCTGATAATGGCCTATTTCGAAATCGAAACCTTCATCGTGCAGGTGGTTCCATTCTATGAATAATACCGTCCGGGCACTTGCCGCCACCGCCTTGATCTGCATCCTGGCTGGGTCAACCCTTTTTTTACGCGCGCCGGACTATTTCACACTTGGCACCAACGATATTGTCTCGGCCAGCCCGCTCGTCAACAACAAGCCCGCTGGTGAATTCACAAAGGGGTTTGTTCTGGATCAACCATTGGTGATTAATCAGGCTACAGACGCGTTAATCTCCAATCTTGACCAAGTATGCATCGAGCCGCTCCTTGCTACATATGTTCGTCCCAACAGCGGGAAGATGCGAATATCTTTGACTGCCAGCCAGTGGAGCACAACAGGCGTTTTCGATTTCAAGAATTCTCCGAACAATGACTATGCTATGATCTGCCAGGACGTTAAGCATGAATCGACCGGCGTTCAAAACCCCGTCCTCCGCATTGAGAGCCTCGAAGGCGAAAACGGCTCATCGATCACCGCATGGCTCACGCAAGATACGTCTCGTGGCTCGGCTGCCATCAATGGCCAGCAAACGAACATGAGCCTTGTGTTCACAATCAGCAAGCGGGCAGACTTGGCCCACCGGGTCAACCTGCAGAATATCCTCGTCCTGATCTATTTGATGGCCACCGCAGTGCTGATGCTCTCGGCGCTACGCAGAAATAACGCGCCCTGATACGAGTGGCAACAAGCCGAAAGCAACACCGCCGATACCACGACTGTTATGACCTATCCGGGTGGCCCCGCCTCCCTTCATTGCTGCTCGCCCGACACAGCCACGCACTGTTGAAGAGGCGTGCGAGGAAGCCGGCGTGACGATAGCTCCGCAGGCTGCTAAGGTCCGGCTAGCATCGACTTTAGGGGAAATGATGGACATTCTAGACGCATATATCGCGACTTCGCCAAGCGCTCAAAATGCAGTTGATATCTTCAAAGACGAATGGTCGTCCAAATTTCCGGCGTCTGCCGGCGCGACGACGACTCCTGGGAGCGCCGCCCTATTTGAGGACCCGCGTATCGACTGGCTTTCGAAAACCATCGGGGGATTTGGCAGCAAGCGCATTCTGGAACTCGGACCGCTGGAAGCGGGACACACATACATGATGCATGAAGCAGGGGCGGAATCGATACTCGCCGTCGAAGCCAATTCGCGATCCTACCTGAAATGCCTCTGCGTCAAGGAAATCTTCGACCTCAGCCGCGCACGGTTTCTCTATGGCGATGCGATGAAGTATCTGTCGGAAACCAACGAGCGCTTTGACGTGTGTGTGGCGTCGGGAATACTTTATCATATGACCCACCCCATTGAATTTCTAGGCAACATTGCGAGTGTGTCCGATACAATTTTTCTATGGACGCACTACTACGACGACTCGCTGCGCACCCGGAAAGACTTGGCGAAGCAGTTCGAGAAGCCGTACGAGATCGAAGTCAGCGGCAAAGCCTATACAGTATCCAGGCGGAACTATCAGGAGGCGCTCAAATGGGCCGGCTTCTGCGGCGGCGGGAAGCCTTGGGCATTCTGGCTTACCCGGGATTCCCTGATGCGGGCGATCGCCGATTTCGGCTTCACCGTGGAGGCGATCGAATTCGACCACCCGGACCATCCGAACGGTCCGGCATTGGCTCTGGTAGCCCGCAAAGCGTAGGTCAGATCAAGGCTGAAATTCAGGCGACTTTTCCGATGTCAGCCTAGCGAGAAATCTTCGCGCCCTTTTGTCAAGTTTGGCGAGTAGAAAGGATCACGCTCGATGATCTCCTTCCATCGTCTTTGCATATATGCAATTTCGCTGCTGAAACGCGCCACTTTCTCCGGAGCATCTTCAAAACCACGAGAAACACTTTCGAGATGGTACAGCTCGGCGTAGGGCGTCCAGACATTTGAATAGCCCGCTTCCCGGACTTTCAGACAGAGGTCCACATCATTGAAGGCGACCGTCAGGTCGATCTCATTGAGGCCCCCGACTTCTTCGAACACGCTTTTGCGGATCAGGAGGCAAGCTGCCGTGACAGCAGAAAGGTTCTGCAACACCTTCAACCTGTAAAAATACCCGGGATGATGGCGTGGAAAATTCTTATGCGAATGCCCTGCGGTGCCGCCCAAGCCGACAATCACACCGCCGTGCTGAATCGTGTCGTCGGCATAATAGAGCTTTGCGCCGACGCAACCCACATCCGGCTGGACAGCCCAGGAGACCATTTCCGTCAGCCAGTCGGGCGAGATCACCTCGATGTCATTATTGACGAGGCCGATGATCGACCCCTTCGCTTTTCCCACGGCGAAATTGTTGATTGCGGAATAGTTGAACGGCTTGTCGTAACGGAGCACACGAACGTTCTTCGTTTTCTTAAGCTCGCTAAAATAGGCGAGCGTTTCTTCTTCCACTGAGCCATTGTCAGCCACCAAAATCTCGTAATTCCCGTAGGTGGTCCTTTCACGGATGGACTCCACACAGCCGCGAAGGAGCTCAACCTTGTCACGCGTTGGGACGATGAGGCTTACAAGCGGCTGCGGCTTGGGGACGAAAAAGTGAAGGCGGTAAAAGGGCGTGCCGGGACCTTCCTCAGCTTTCGCAGGAATATTCATGCGTTCGACATGTTCTTCCAGCGCACGCAACCCAGCCATATAGGCGTAGCTCTTCTGCGAACCATCGAGCGCCGTCGAGCCTTCCACCGCGCGCCAGTGGTAGAGCACTTTCGGAATGTGCCGAATTCTCTCAGGAGCAATGCGCTCGAAGACGCGCAGATTGAGGTCATAGTCCTGGCTGCCCTCGAAGCCGGGACGCCAGCCGCCGACAGCGCGGATATTTTCCGCCCGGTGCACGGTGAGATGATTCAGATAGTTCTGTGAGCGGAAAAGTTCCCGCGAGAAATCCGGCTTGAAACAGGGATCATAGCGCCTGCCTTCCGCATCGATCTTGTCTTCGTCGCTGTAGATCAATTCGGCGTCAGGATGACGATCGACTTCCAGCACGATCTCGGCCAGCGCATGCGGACGGAGAAGATCGTCGTGGTCGAGCAGCGCAACCCACTCCCCGGTGGCAAGCTCCATAGCAGAATTAGACGCGTGCGAGATATGACCGTTCTTGTCGCGAAAAACGACTTTGATGCGTTGATCGCGATTCGCGTATTTGTTCAAAACGCTCCGCACATGCGGTCTCGTCGAGCAATCGTCCGCAATGCACAACTCCCAGTTCTCGTAGATCTGGGCGCGGACGCTCTCGATCGCCTCTCGCAGGAGTTTCTCTGGCGTATTGTAGACCGGCATGAGCACTGAAATGAGCGGCTTCTTCTCCAACCGAGCCAACCGCCACTTCAAATCCGCAATATCTTGTTCAGTCGTCGTGTCTTTGAGCGCAACCCATCTTTCATACGTAACGCTACCCAGAGCGCCTTGTGCCTCCGCTGACCGCAGCGTGGCCGCAAATCCCCGAACGCCGCTTTGCCTCAAGAGTTTTGCGGCATGCGCGGCAGACCGCGCTAGGGAACCAGGGCTTGTCATGCGGCGGGCGGCAAGTCTAGCCATGAGACGAGCGTAATATTCGACCCGCCCCAGCCGACGCAACCGGACGCGGCCAATCGTGATCTGGGCGGAACGATCGCTTGGGTCGAAACGCAGTTTCGAAGCCGCTACGCTAAGCGCGAAAATCGCCGCAGCCGGACCTTTGCGGTTCGAACGAAAACGCAAATCGATCCGTTCGATCTCGCTGTACCCCTTGCCGCTGTCGACATAGAGATCCGCGTCAGTCAATGCATCCGATTCGGGCGGCACATGTGCGCTGAGCCTGTAGTGTCCGGGGAGCAATGGCTGGAAGCCCGGCCAGAGGAGTTCAAACTGCGGATCCTCGCCCGTTATTGTCCACTCCGTCGCCCCCCTGCCCAATGGCACGCCTTCCAGATGATGAAGTGCGTTGAGCGTAATGGTCCGTCCGGCATAAAGAATTGCGTTAGCTGGGGGTGACACAAGCCTCTTCCAAGCCGATCGATAACGCCAGGTTCGGCTGCTGTGAATCAACTCGATTTCGTGATTCAACACGGCCATCTGCCGGTGGCGTTCCTGCAGCTTATGTTCGCGTTCCTGCAACTCACGCTGAAGCGCCGCTATGTCCTGGTCCTTTGCCGCGAGATTGGTGTGGGCCGACTCCAGCGCTTGCGTAGCCGCGCGGAGATGCTCGCGGTCCACCGCCAGCGCAGCGATCTCACCGGAATAAGCCTCGATGCGTGCTTCCTGGCTTACCACCAACGCCCTGTTGGTTTCGATTTCCGCTTCCATGGTCGTCATTCTCAGCGACCATGGGTTTCCTGTTTGGTCAGTCGCCTTGCTCCTCGTCTCGTCGAGAGGAATCACGTCCTCGTCGGCGAGCGCGACCTGCCCGTGCACGCTGCGCGCGCCCAGGACGTTTTCCGGAATTGGCAGCTTCGTTACAATGCAAAGCGAGTTCAAGAACTCGACCGAATGAACCGATGCGAGAGAAGCTTCATTGAATGCGACTTGGTGCCTGTCGGCGAAAGTCGCCAACGCATCGACCCGACGGCGATCCAGTCCCCAATGCTCATGGTTGACCACATCAAGCAGACGCTTGAAAAACGACATTGAGGAAAGCGGATCGTACAGACCGCCCTCGAACTCCTGCCAATAACTGCAATGCAGATCTTCGGCGATGTACATGCCCCCTTCGGAAAGATGGGGGAAATATCGTGCGAACGAGCGTATTATATCCGAAGACAGGTGCGATCCGTCATCAATGATAATATCGAATTTTTTCGACCGCGAAACGATATCGCGCTCGACTTCATCAGTGTTGGCATCACCTATGGATATCTCGATCCTCTTGTCGTCGAAAACAAGATTTCCGCAGTCTGAATTTATATCGCAGCCAAGAACAAGTTCCGCATTGGGAAAATATTTCTGCCATATCTCCAGGGAGCCGCCGTTCTGAACTCCGATTTCCAGGATTCGAACCGGCCTGTCTCGATACTCTGAAAAAATATGGTCATAGGTGCTGAGATAGATCGACCATTTATCCGACACTTTGCCGCGATGCGCGTCGTACAGGTCACGAAGTGAAACGAATGGTTCCTGCTTTGCGGGCCGCGCATCGCGCTGTTTGGCTAATTGCTGCTGTTCCAACTTCTGCCGATGAAACACGCGGAGACGGCAATCAATTTCAGGGAAAAAAGCGTCGCCAAAGGTTCTTGAAACAGATTCGAACTCTGCTCTGATCCGATCAAGGTTTTCTATTGCAACTGCATCAGCATCATCGGACCTGAGCGCTATCAGTGCGGTATAAGCGTCTTTGACCCAGTCAATGATGCGCAAGTCTGCGTCGAGCACCTCAGTGCTGGCGGTAAAGTGCTGATTGTCGGTAGCGAAATGCTCAGACAGCAGGGACTGCCATTCCACATCGGGTACCGGCCAGTCTAGGCTGAGAGTAGCAGTGATCCCGTCGATACCCTGTCGCCAGTCATCAAGCAGACTCTCGTAAGACAACAAGATGCGTGACCGACCCCTAGTTGCGCGCTCGGCTTCCAATTCATGGCGAAGCCAAAGAAGCGAACTGAAGCCCATCGTGAAACCGTTTCGGTTCGCCAGGGAAGCGATCACAGCCAACGGATTGCGGTCTATCAGCACATAGCGAACATCGATGCGCATGCGCCTCAAGATCTCCGCATAAAGCGGCACGAAACGTGAGATACGCGGCTCCTTGAGCACAAAAAACGGCGCGCTGCCGTATTCCTCGTCGATCAGCCGCGCGATCTCTGCTTTGTAGAAGCGCAGACGCTGCGCGCCGAGATCGTTGAGATCGAAGGATCGCCAGTCATCCCAGCTGCTTCCTGCTTCGGCCAGCATCTGGTCGTGCAGCGCAATGAGACGCTCCGGCTCCCAGTGACCCGTTGGATTGGATGGATTGGCGCCCAGCATGTTCTTCGGCAATTCCGCGCCGAGCAGGCTGATGGCCCGCGTCAGCGCGCTGGTGCCCGAGCGATGCATGCCCAGCACCATGATGCAGGTGCGTTTGGCTGCTTTCGGCCTTGCCTTGCGTGCTTTCGGCTCGTCGACGGGCGCGGCATCGCGCGTGTTTTCCGCTGAAGGGTGCTTGTTCATGCCGTCAATGCCTGTTTCGGCTCACCGGCTAGCAGCCGGCGCACCACCGCTTCCGTCGATTGCCGCCAGTCCGGTGCATTCCAGCCGAAC
Source organism: Mesorhizobium sp. M7A.F.Ca.MR.362.00.0.0 (assembly GCF_004023175.1). NCBI lineage: Bacteria > Pseudomonadati > Pseudomonadota > Alphaproteobacteria > Hyphomicrobiales > Phyllobacteriaceae > Mesorhizobium > Mesorhizobium sp. M7A.F.Ca.MR.362.00.0.0. The sequence goes on along the minus strand of NZ_RZTF01000014.1, from coordinate 22,631 downwards.
GCCGCCGCGAATTTCGCGCTCGATAGCCGGGAATTGGCGGGGCGGCGCGCCTTGGTTGGGTAGTCCATCGTAGCAATGTCCCGTACCCGCGCCCAGGGACCACCCAACACGCGGCTTGTGTCGAGGATATGGCGGGCAAAGCCGCTCCAGTTGGCCTCGCCGGTTCCGGCCAGATGATAGATGCCGGATGTGACGGCGCCCTCGTGCAACTGTGCCGCCGCATGCAGGATTGCGTCGGCGATATCAAGTGCCGATGTTGGATTTCCCCATTGATCGGCCACCACCGCGATCTCGTCACGGTCGGCGGCCAGCCGCAGCATGGTTTTCACGAAATTCTTGCCGAACGGGCTGTAGACCCATGCCGTGCGCAGGATCAGATGGCGCGGATTGGCTGCTGCAACCACCTGCTCGCCGGCAAGCTTGGAGGCGCCATAGACGCTGCGCGGTGCGGTGGCGTCGGTCTCCACGTAGGCGGCGTCCTTGGTGCCGTCGAAGACATAGTCGGTCGAAAGATGGATGACGGGAACGCCCAGGCGGCTTGCTGCTTGCGCCACCTGGCCGGCGCCGGCGGCGTTCACCGCGAACGCCAGATCGGGCTCGTCCTCGGCCTGATCCACCGCCGTGTAGGCGGCGGCCGACACGACGATATCAGGCTTCGCGGCCGCGATGGCTTCGATCACCGTGTCGGGTCTTGCGAGGTCGAGTTGCGGACGGCCAATGGCGATGACCTCAACGCCGGCGGCCGCCTGGCCGGCCTCCAGAAGGCTCGCCGCGACCTGTCCGTCGCGTCCGGTGACAACCAGCCTCACGCCGCCCCCTTGCGTGCTTCGCCCAGCCGTTCACCGGCATAGCGCTGCTCGCGGATCGGTCCCCACCACCATTTGTTGTCGAGAAACCAGTCGACCGTCTTGGCGAGGCCGCTGTCGAAATTCTCATTGGGCGCCCAGCCCAGGTCCCGGCCTATCTTCGAGGCGTCGATGGCATAGCGGCGATCGTGACCGGGGCGGTCGGTGACGAAGGAAATCAGGTCGCGATAACTCTTGCCCCCTGCCCGCGGCCGCCTGCTGTCGAGGAGATCGCAGATCGTCTCGACGACGCCAAGGTTGGTCCGCTCGGAATTGCCGCCGACATTGTAGCTTTCGCCCGGCAGTCCCCTGGTCGCGACAAGTTCCAGCGCGCGTGCGTGATCCTCGACGAACAGCCAGTCGCGCACATTGGCGCCGGCGCCATAGACCGGCAGCGGCTTTTCATCGAGCGCGTTGAGGATGACCAGCGGGATCAGCTTTTCGGGAAAGTGATAGGGTCCGTAATTGTTCGAGCAATTGGAAAGCACGACCGGCAGGCCATAGGTCTCGTGCCAGGCCCGCACCAGATGGTCCGAGGCCGCCTTCGAAGCGGAATAGGGCGAGGATGGCGCGTAGGGCGTTTCCTCGACGAACATGCCGCCGTCGAAGGGAAGATCGCCGAACACCTCGTCGGTCGAGACATGATGGAAGCGGAAATGGCTCTTCCGGTCTTCGGGCAGGCCGCGCCAATATTCCAGCGCGGCATTAAGCATCTTGTAGGTGCCGACGATGTTGGTCTCGATAAAGGTGCCCGGCCCATCGATCGAGCGGTCGACATGGCTCTCGGCGGCAAGGTTCATGACGATGTCGATATCGTCGCGCCGGAGGATGTCGAGCACAGCCTTTTCGTCGCAGATGTCGGCCTGCGCGAAGCGATAATTGTGTGCGTTCTCGATCGGCCGCAGCGAGGCCAGGTTTCCCGCATAGGTTAGCTTGTCGAGATTGGTCACCCGATAGGCCGGGTTGGCGCATAGATGCCGGCACACCGCCGAACCGATAAAGCCCGCACCGCCCGTCACCAGAAAATTCATGCCGCTGTCCTCACGCAACCCATCAGGCGAACACCTCGGCGGCGGCCAGCAGCGGCGCCTTGAGGTCCTTGTCCGAGAGCTGGAACCCGCCGGCCAATGACGGCCATTCGATGCCGATGGCGGGATCGTCGAAACGGACCGACCGATCATGCGCCTGCGAATAGGTGTCGGTCACCTTATACAGAACCTCGGTGTCGGGCACGAGCGTCACGAAGCCGTGCGCGAAGCCTTTCGGCACCAGAATCTGGTTGCCCTTTTCGGCCGACACTTCGAGAGCGACCCACTTTCCGAAGGTTTTCGAACCGCGGCGAATGTCGACCGCGACATCGAGAATGCTGCCCCGGATGACGCGCAGCAGCTTGTCCTGGGCGCGCGGCGCAAGCTGATAGTGAAGCCCTCGCAAGACGCCCGCCGCGGCGGAATAGGAATGATTGTCCTGCACGAAAGCCAGGTCTATGCCGACCTGCGAAAAGCGCTCGGCATTGTAGGTTTCCACGAAGAAGCCGCGTGCGTCGCCATGTCGCTTCGGCACGATTTCCAGCACGCCATCGATGCCAAGGGGCCTGACCTCCAACACCTAGCCCTCCGACAGGTCGACGACACGCCGGCGCAGATAGGCGGCATATTCATTCTTGCCCAGGCGATCGGCGCGACGCAGAACCTGGTCCACTGTCAGCCAACCCTGTTCAAAGGCGATCTCTTCGGGACAAGCGACCTTGATGCCCTGGCGGTGCTCGATGGTGCGCACGAATGACGAGGCCTCATGCAGGCTGTCATGCGTGCCGGTGTCGAGCCAGGCATAGCCGCGCCCCAACCGATGCACATGCAACTGGCCGCGCTCGAGGTAGACGTTGTTGACCGCCGTGATCTCGAGTTCGCCACGCGCCGAGGGACGGATGGCAGGGGCGATGTCGACGACGTCGTTGTCATAGAAGTAAAGACCGGTGACCGCCCAGTTGGATTTCGGCACCTTCGGCTTTTCCTCGATCGTCAGCGCCGTTCCCGTGGCCTTGTCGAAGGAAACCACGCCATAACGCTGGGGATCCTCGACATGATAGGCGAACACCGAAGCGCCCTTTTCGCGCGAGGCAGCGTCGCGGCAAAGCTGCGACAGCCCGTCGCCGAAATAGATGTTGTCGCCGAGGATCATCGACACGTTGTCCTTGCCGATGAAATTGCGGCCGATGATGAAGGCCTCCGCCAGCCCGTTGGGCTGCGGTTGCTCGGCATAGGACAGGTCGAGGCCGAACTCCGATCCATCGCCAAGCAGATCGCGAAAAACCGGCAGGTCACGCGGCGTCGAAATGATCAGAATTTCACGGATACCCGCGAGCATCAGAACGCTCAGCGGATAATAGATCATCGGCTTGTCGTATATCGGCAGAATTTGCTTAGAGACTGCTAATGTTAGTGGATAAAGACGCGTTCCACTGCCTCCAGCAAGGATAATTCCTTTCAAGAAGCTCTCCTTGACATGCCTGAACCCCCCGGCCCCAGCCGACCGTGCTTAGGTTCCATGCAATGGCTTGTCAATCTCGGCGTTCGGCAAACGTCTGGGTCACGATCCAGCGCCAATCCATCGCCAACTCCAGGCGACGCATTGCTATCGTCTTGCCAGAGCCGGCCTGACGGGAACAAGCAGATTGTCATCATGGGCCTCGGTCGACTCGCCTCTCTGGCTTAACCGCCCAGCGAATCCCTTGTGAAAGATGATGCCATTCATATAGGCGAAAGTCATCGCAAGCGCCGCCGTTCGCATGGGATAATCGACCAGGGAATGAACGAGCAGAAACGATACTGAGAGAAATGCCATTTTCTGCAGCGGATCTCGCCGTGCCGCAAGGGAAAACGCAAAAAGTAATACGGAGTAGGCCGCGACCAGAAAGACAACAGGCGCGCCACCTTCAAGTGCCAATTCCAGATAATCATTGTGGGCGTGATTGACGTAGGGCTTGAAGATCATCTCTCCCTTTTCGTAAATCTGGTAGACTTTCGGAAAACTCCCAAAGCCGACGCCCGTCGCCCAGTTCTCTTCAATTCCCGCGATCGTCGTGCGGGCAAATTCGGCCCGTCCAAAGGCCGGGTCAACCACTTCCGCATCGATCTTCGTCCACGCCCCGATCGTGTAGAGCGAAAGTCCGATGAAGACAGCGGGTATTCCATACCCGCCCAGCCTCGAGCGCGCGGACAGAAAGACGACTGATATTATGGTGATCGCCAGCCCTATCAGAATACCGGCGCGCGAACCGGCGGCCAGAAGCAGCAGCAGCAGCGTTATCAAACCGAGCGACCCGGACAGAAGGTGCCCGCGAAACAGGCCGTAGTAGACGACGAAGGGGATGGAGACGAAGAGCAAAGCTGAAAAATGGTTCTGGTTGGCAAACAGTCCCGCATTGATCGTGAACGGCAGCAAACCCTGTATGGCAA
>NZ_RZTF01000014.1:0-18318 GCF_004023175.1 Mesorhizobium sp. M7A.F.Ca.MR.362.00.0.0 | reverse complement strand
GTATGGCAACCGTATCGGAGAGCGAATACTGGATCGCCGCAGCCAATCCGTTACAGATGACACCCATCAAAAAGAAGGGCAGGAGGCCGTAGACCTGATCTGGGCGCAAGCGGGTGACGCTCAGAAAGAATGCAGCCATCGCCACGAAGTACAACAGACACTCGATCGTGCGTCCCACGCCGACACTGACGAAACGCAGCCCGGTTTCACCGCTCAGCCATGGATTTGCAAGTAGAACCTCAGGCCGCAATCCGCTCAACAGGGCGGCGGGCAGCGGCATGATCTGAAAACAGAACACGGCAAGACCCAGAGCAAGCAACCACAGGGCCGAGCGAGGGATGCCGTGCTCAGACGGCCTTGAAAAGATGGCCGCGGCCGCGACAATCGCCGCCACCTCGATCACCGCATCGGTGTAGAGACCGCTCGCGGTGCCGCCGCCAATCAGCACTGACAGGAAAAGAACCGACCCAAGCAGATATTTTTCCCATTCCGTGGACCGGGCTGACCGCTCTCTCAAGATGAAACTCTTTCGATGCTCAATTTGTGCATGACCAACGTGCCAACGTATCGAAATCGCCAGCTCTCAGCGATGGCAGCTGTTTCCAGCCGCAACACTTGCATGGGACACGCGCCTAGTCCGATCGCGAAATCCAGACTCAACTGCCGCCGATTGAATGTGCCCTCCGGAATGTTGAACCGAGCTATTTCTCCCGCCGGATCCGCGCATCTGATGGACCAGAACAACTGCTTGGGCAGCTTCAGGTTTCTCGCGGAGGCGATCAGGGAAATCCTGTAGGAGCCGGGAGGCAGTTCGACATATTGCTGGAGCGCGGCGTTCTTCACCGGCGTATTCAGAAACCGGACAGTCGCTCCGCTATCGCTTTCGCCGACGTCGCGCGCCCCGGCAAAGGTAATTTCCAGACCGGAGCGGTCGCGAACCTGCCAGTCGAATGGCTTGTCGCTGAGGATCTGTTCAAAGCCGCCGTTGAAGATGTATCCGGCCAGTGTCCGCTCCTGATCGGTCATACTGAACAGGAACAGCCGATAGGCCGCCTCGTATTCCTTCTGCCGGATGTACCCGTTGATTACGGCAGACAATTCCTTCGACGTCGGTTGTGAGCTCGATCCGGTAAGGTCCAGCAACAGTTGATTTGCGACGCGCAGGCCCCGCGGATCCTTACCAAGGGCGGAGAAAAGATTGGACCTCCACGGTGCCTCGATCCTTAAGGCTGCCAGGACAGCCTGATATCCGTCCGGGTTTGCAAGAATAGCCGGCAAGCCCGCCGCAATGACTGGAAATGTGTCCGGCCACCGGCGCAGCAACGTGTCGATCTCGGCGACGGCCTTTGACAGGTCGCCCATCTCGATCGAGCGATCGATCGATCTCTGAAGCGAATGGATTTCAGTCTTGGACAGCTTTCGAGCCTGGTCGAAGAGTTCAAAAGCCTCGTCTTTCTCGCCTTGTCGATACTCAATCTCGCCTATCAGGCTGTAGAGCCGGGCGTCCGCGACGTTGAAACGAAGCGCGCCCCTCGCCTTTGCTGCCAAGACGTCGAGATCAACACCGTCGCCTGTTCCGCTCAGCCGACCGGCAATTTCGCCTATCAAGGCATCTATGTTCAACGGATCGAGCGCAAGCGAGACGGCCGGCGTTTCCGACTCAAGAAGCCGACTTAGCCCTATCGACGAAACCGCCAACACCAGAACGGAGGCGACGAACCAAACGCCTGAACGCCGGAGATTTCGCGTGAGCGGGCTCGCCTGCTCCGTCATCGACTTTGCCCTCAATTTTCGGGGTACTCGCGCCATAGTCGTAGTACTGATAGTTCATGTATTTATAGGCGTAATTGTAATCGAACTTGTTGACCGTGAATTTCGACATCGCCGCTCCGATCACGTTCGCACCGGCTGAGCGCAGACGCTTGAGTGCCGTTTTGGCTGACTTGCGTGTGACCTGATTGGTCGAAACGACCATCAATGTGCCTTCGGCAAGCCGGCTGAGGATTGGTGCATCGGAAAGACCGACGACCGGCGGGGCGTCGATGATGACCAGATCGAAGCGTTTGCCGAGATTGGTCAAGATCAACGCCATCTTCGGTGACGAGAGCAGGTCGGCCGGATTCGGCGGAATCGTTCCGGACGTCAGCACGGTGACATTAGGGTATTTCGTCGGTCTGAAAATGCCCGGCAGATCGTCCTTGCGAACGGTATTAGTCAGCAGGTTGCTCAGCCCAATCGCATTGTCGAGGCCGAACAGCCGGTGCAGGTTGGGTTTGCGGAGATCGCCGTCGACAAGCAGAACCCTTGCGCCGAGTGCCGCGAAATCCTGGCCAAGCTTGAACGACGTGGTCGACTTGCCTTCCGACGGTTCCGAACTGGTCACCAGCAGCGATCGCGGCGCGCCCTCCGCACCGGAGAACTGCAGCGATGTTCGCAGCGAACGATAGGCCTCGGAGAGCCCGGATTTTTGATCGGCGATGCTGGCTATGAGTTCGCGGTCACCGACAAGCGGCAGGATGCCGAGCATCGCCAGCCCCAGCTCCTTCTCGATCTGCTCCGGGTTGGTGAAGGTGTTGTTCAGCAACTCGATGATGTAGATGATCGATGCAGCCAGGGCCATGAAAAGCGCGAGAGCGACTGCAAGGTTGATGCTCAGACGTGGAGAATAGGGGGCTGTGGGCAGCGAAGCGAAATCGACTATCGCAGCGCTTTGCGTCTTGAGCTCCGAGCTGACGCCGACTTCATTCAGCTTGGCGATAAGGCTGTCATACTGCGACCGGTTGGAGTCGACCTCGCGCTTCAGGATCGTGTATTTGATATTCTTGTCGTTGAAGACGACCTGCTGCCTCTCCATCTCCGCGAGCTTGGACTTGAGGTCGGTTTCCTTGTTCTGTGCTTCCTGATATTTCAGCCGCAACGAATCGGTTATCGCCAGAACGCCATTGTTGTAGAGTCGCTGCAGTTCCTTGATCTGCGATTGCAATTGCTGCATTTCCGGAAAACCGGGCTTCAGGATGCCCAATTTCTGCTGATACTGGCTGGTCAGATCCGCCAGCTTTTCGCTAAGCTTCTGCAGACCTTCGCTTTCCAGAACCGGACCGAGGCTCGACCCGCGGCCTTTTTCTATCTGATCGACCACCCGCCCCGCATCAAGACGCTCCTGGATTGCAGTGGCCAGGGCGGTGTTCAGGGCTTCGATGTTGGAGCCGATCAGCGATTTGTCATCGCCGGTAACCGTGATGCCGGCATCTTTTGCATAGGTGACCAGTTCCTCTTCGGAGGTCTGCAGCTTTTGCTTCACCTGCAAAACCTGTTCCTGGATGAACTGCCGTGCCAGATCAGAGGTCTCGCTGGTCTGATCGAGACGTTGATCGATAAAGCTCTGCGCGACCTGATTGGCAACGTCGCTTGCATATTTCGGCTTTTGATCGACGAAGGTGATCGATAGCAGGCTCGTATTGGTGACCAGATTGACCGTCAGATCTTCCTGGATGCGCTTGATCGCAATTGCCTCGCGCTCTTCAGGCGTTTGCTCCTCAATGGAGGGTGACTTGGACATCCCGAACGCACGGTAGACAATATTGCTCGGGGAAAAGCTCGGCGTCGGAAACAGAAAATCCGGTTTTTCGCTAAGCCCAAGCTGGAACACCACGCGCTGAGCCAATGCCCGGCTCTTCAGCTTCTCCCGAGCGGTCAGGAAGGCCCGGACGTCGCTGTTTTCGGAAACGACCTCAATGTCCTGAAACACTTTCGCCGAAGGCACCAGAACTTCGAGCTGCGTCGTCGCCAGGTATTTTGGTGTCTGCATCATCGTCACGATGACGCCGGCAACGAGCCCGGCCGCCGCCATCATGACGATCAGCCAGCGATACTGGACGATGTATAAAAGCAGCTTGAGCGGGTTGAACCCCTCATCCTGGCCCGCATAGTCGCGACCATAGGGACCGTAGTTTTGCGGCACGTCGTAATAGGAGTCCGCGGACAGGGCCTGGCCATGTCCGGGTCCGGCAAGTTGGGGCTGCCTGTTGCGATCGAGCATGCGCGAGGTGATCCTGGGGTTGTCCGTGTCTACGGAATGACCGCAATGCGGGCAGCGCTGGAGGCGAGGCCCAGCGCATCCTTCAAATTGTTCATCGCGATTTTCGACTTCGAAGCAAAAACGACGACCACGTCGCCGCCATAGATGCGCGGGTTGCGGTTCTTGCCGGCGCGGATTTCCTCGACATTGTAATTTGCGACCAGCTTGTTTTGGCCGACATTGCGATAGACGAAGACCTTGCCGGCATCACCGACCGGATTGAACCCTCCGGCAAGGGCGATCGCGTCGAGCAAGGAAGCGCTGCTGGACACCGGATAAATGCCGGCCTTGTTGACTTCACCATCGACCGTGATGCGCTGGCCAATCGACTCCTTGACGAAAATCGTCACGTCAGGCGACTGCAAGTACTTTTCACCGTAGGCAGTCTCGATTTCCTTCTCGAGCTGACGAACGGTCTTGCCGGCTGCAGTCATGGTCCCAATCAGCGGAAGCGAAATCTGTCCGCCCGCGTCGACCTGAACTGTTCTGTTCAAATTATCGACCTGAAACACACTGACCTCGAGCACATCGTTGGCAGACAGAGGCTGCTCGCTGCCGTTCTGGGTATTCTGCGGCGGCGGGAGATCCTTGACCACCTGCAGCGTACCACCGCCAGAGAGCGCCGATGAAGACGCCGTCGGCTGCAGCGCATCGACAGAACTGGTGGAGGACGTCGATGTCGACGAAGTGCTTGCGCAGGCAGATATTGCTAGCGATGCGAGCAAAGCGGGCACGGTGCCCGCATGACTTCTTGCGAGATCGAAAATGCCCATCAAAGAGCCCCGCTCTTAAACAACCGGCCCAATCCGCCAAACCGCCCCGCACTGCTGCCCCCCGATTTTCTCGGGCTTTGCTTTCCGATGGGCACGAGCGGCCGATTTTGCAATATCGCTTCCGGGCGTTTCACTGCCATGTTGTAAGCCTCATCTTCCCCACACCGGTTCGCGATGGCGACAACCGCCTGCGAAAGCCCTGGCCGCCGCCGGCTGGCGCCGTGGGTGTCGGAGGCGACAATATCCACCCTGCCCTCATCCAGCAGCTTCTCCGAGTAGTAGAGCGCCGTACGTCCAAAGGCCCCCGTCACAGAATCAGCCGTGAGCTGAATAAGGCAGCCTAGCGTATTCAACCTCTCGATGACGTCGTAATTCGCCTTGATCCAAGTCAACCGCTCTGGATGAGTGAGGATCGGCACGAAGCCGGCCCCTATGAGACGGGCGGCGAAGTCTTCGAGCCGCGGAGGCAAAATGTGATGTGGCGGTTCGAACAGGAAATAGCGGGATCCGTTCAGAGTCGGCACCGTACCAAGCCTCAATCGATCGGGGAGATCAGGCGCGAGATGAACATCAGCGCCAACATATAGGGTAAGCGGTATGGCAGCGCGATGAAGCTCCAGTTCTAACGCCTGAACAGCCTCGGCAATCTTTGGCGTGGCGTTCTCATAAACCCCAGGCATTACATGCGGCGTACATGCCATATGCGTTGTACCGTCGGCCACTGCCAGCCGTGCCATCTCCAGCGACATGGCCAAGTCAGGAGAACCGTCATCGAGACCGGGCAGGATATGTGAATGCAGGTCGATCATTGGCGTTTCTGGTTGAGAGGAGGCAAAGCTTCGCCTCGACAAAATAGAAACGCGTCACCCGCATGAAGGCGAATGACGCATTTGACAAATTTACGCAAAACAGCGGGGGTCGTATCCCGCCTATTGGCTGACCGCGTCGTCGTCATCCTGCAGGCCGATAATAAGGGCGGCGGCACCACCGACGGCGGCGCCGCCCAAGAGAACCGGCAGCATGCCAGGTTCTGAGCTGGCGGGTACGATCGTCGCAGACGGTGTCTCAAGCGAAACGCACATGCCGCCTTCGATAGGGTCGACCTTGACGGTGGCATTGGCTGGAATATCGAGCGCGCAATTGGCTCCGATAGCCAGCGAAGCAGACGCCTGCGCCCCGGTCATGATGCGCGCGCCCGCATACACCGGTGCCTCGGCATCCACCCCTGCATAGCCGCCGGCCTGGGACATCTGGACATCACCCCGGACCTGCGTAAGACGACCTATCGCGTCTGCGGACGCCGGCACGGGCGCAAGACAGGAACAGGTTTGCTGAGCTACAGCCTCGGGCGCGGCGAACAGGGCGCCCCCTGCGACGAATGCAACAAAAGCAAAAGCAACCCCGAACCGATGGCAACTCATCATTTTACCCCACCAAAACTTGTAACTCGCCCTGTTGGTACAAATTACAGCCCGCCCCGCCCCAAGCAATAGAACAATATGGTTAACAAACCCAATAAACCAGCCAGCCCGCCTATCCAGACCTTTCTCTACAGCGGCCGATGCCGCCATATCTTCGTCAGCGGCTGACGCCGTTGTCGTCATCCTGCGTCGCCGCGAGCACGCCAGACGTCAGAAGCGCCCCGGCGAAAATCGCCTCCGGCGGACCGAACCCGGCGCCGCCGCCGGAGGGCTGAATAGCAGCCGTCTGCTCAGAGCCGACAAGCTTGAGGCAAATGTTGTTGCCAAGGCGGGAAACGTCGAGGCTCGAATTGGCCGAAACCTCCAGATTGCAGCCGCCGACCAGAACGGAGGCCGCGCCGTTGGCGCCAACCACCACACGGCTGCCGAAATCGAGCGCGCTTCCAACCTTGGCAGCGCCATAGCCCGCCGTCTGCGACACCATCACATCACCGGTGGCGGAACGGATGGATCCGATCGGGTTTGCCGAACCTTGATAGGGTGTCGCGCAGCTGCACGAAGCATCCTGGGCAAACGATGAAGCTGAACCAAACCCGATTGACACGACAAATACGGCAAGCGCAGTTTTAACCACAAGGCTCATCAGTCTTCGATCCCTTCTTGCTGCACCACTTCAGACGCACCCAGTCAAAGGCATTGCATCAGCGCGTACCAGTTTTTCGCCACAATTCCAACCTGTTTCGCGCGCGCGAGGCGATTTAAGCTGACGCGTGTCTGTCCAAGCACAGTACTTTAGCCAGATCGCATTAATAGTCTTCGACTACCTGTCACAGGTTTCTTACTATCGGAAAAAAATTTGAGGTCTCCTTTCCGCGGTGACTGGCTCGATAAGCTTTGACCAAGCTGAGCGCGCCAAACCTTTCGCCAACCTACCTAATATATTGAATTATCGATACATTTTTCGGTAGATATTCCTTGATGGCAGCCGCGCGATTCGACCATTGGTCGTGCTGACAGCATGTAATTCGAGATCGGCTCGATACCAATCGCGGCCAACGGGGTAGGCGGCCGGCTCGGCTACCATTCCTGCTCTCCCGCCATAGAGATCTGCTCCATGCCCCAACCGCGATCCAACTCACCAAGTCGACGTGCCTCAGACTTGGCGGCTTTACCGCCTATTTTGGCCGTACCACGTTCCCTTGCCGGTTCCATGTTGGGCCAGATGGTTCGCTTCGACCAGAATTGCCAAGTGTTTTTTGACGGTGTTTCGGTTTGCACCTGTCAGGTTGACGATCTCGCTGATGGTTATGCGCCCACGCTCATTGATGGCCTCAACGATTTGCAGAGAGAGTTCCGGCAACGTGCCGAGCACAAGACGTTCCCGCTCGATTTTTTTTCTCCAACCTCCGCTTTTGCTGCTGCAGAGCGCGCAGGAAATACACAGCCCATGGTTGCCAATTGGGGTTCGGGCTGCGGATCGTCTTCTGAGTCTGGCGTAGCGCCAGATAGTAGCCTTCCTTGCTGTTCTCAATCACGCTTTCGAGGGAAGAGTAAGGCACATACGCATATCCGCTGCGCATCAGCAGGAGCGTCGTCAGAACGCGTGACAGCCTTCCATTCCCGTCCTGGAATGGGTGTATCTCCAGAAACACCACCGTAAAGATTGCGACGACGAGCAGAGGATGCAGGCTTTGCTCGTTGAGTGTGTCGCGTGTCCACTCGACAAGCTCTTTCATCCGCTTCGGCGTATCGAAAGGCGTCGCCGTTTCGAAGATGACGCCGATCTCTTTTCCGTCGGCATCGAACGCACTGACATTATTGGCGAGTGCCTTATATGCACCGCGGTGGCGTTCATCCTTGTTGCTGAACGCCACCAGGTCACGGTGTAGCTGTGTCAGGTGGTTTTCGGTCAGATCAATCGCATCGAAATGCGCGAAGATCATTTCCATGACCTGCGCATATCCGGCGACTTCCTGCTCGTCTCGGGACTCAAAGAATTTGATGTCGAGGTTGGCGAGCAGCCGCTCCACTTCGCCGTCAGTAAGCCTGCTTCCTTCGATACGGGTAGAAGAGCCGATGCTCTCGATGGTCGCAACGCGGCGCAGAGCCGATAGGCGTTCCGGAGCGAGCGCGCCCAGCGCTCGCCAAGCCCCTTTGAATTCGTCGATCTCCGAGACCAGAGCAAGGATCTCGGTGGTAATTTGCAGAGAGTCTACCCAATAAAGGACCCATAAATACCCAAATGCGGGCGCCGGCCAGCTTGAGAACAAGACCCACTCACTTCGCCGCAAGAGCCTCCGGTCTGTACTGGCGACCTGCTCAGCAAGGTTTGTACGTTGCGCCGGCCTGAACCGGCTGGCCGCAGAGAATTCCGCCCTGCGTAAGTATGGTGGCCAAATCTTCCCCCTCAGCCGTCAGGCACTGCACAACAAGGGTATCGCCAACCCTGGAAGCGATCTTGCCGTCGCAAGGTGTTCCGGCACCGACAGGTTTGCAGGCCAGGACGAGCCCCTGGTAGTCTCGGCGCGCCGCTTCCGTCACCAGGAGGCGCATGGCCTGAGGCCTGGAAAACGCCGCCCCGCACAGCAGGATCTTGCGACCGCCGACACGCAGATCATCGACCGATGGAATGGCGAGCTTGCCGTCAAACGGCTTGAGCTCGGCTACCGGCTTCGCGGGGGACGGGCCGCCCCTCTGCATCACGATGATGCCCAGAAAGCCAACACCAAACAAAACTGCCACGACGGCAAGCAACGCTATGCTCCTGACTGACAAAACCATCCTCCCTCCGACCCTGTGCGGCCGGTCCGCTCATTTCGTCGCAAGGGCGCTCAGTCTTTCTATCTGCTGCATGTACTTCTCGATGACGATCGTTTCCGAAAACTGCCGCTCGACCTTGTTTCTGCTCTGGGCCCCCATCCTGTCCCTGGACGAGTCGTCCAGCCGCGCAAACTCGACCATCTTGCTCGCAAGGTCATCAGGGTCCCTCACCTTGCATAGGAAGCCATTGACGGCGTGGTCCACCACTTCCCTGCATCCTGGCACGTCGGTTGCGATCAGCGGCTTGCCCATCGCAGCCGCCTCGAGCAGCGAGCGCGGCGTTCCCTCCCTGTAGGAGGGCAACACGATACAATCGGCGGCACGCATGAAAGGCCGCACATCGTCGGTGGAGCCGAGATATTCGACCAATCCCTCGCCAACCCATTTTTCCACGTGTTCGCGGCTGACCGCGGTCCGGTTTTCGACATCAAGAAAGCCGAGTAGCTGGAAACGCACTCCGGGCACCTCACGGCAAACCCGACGGGCCGCCGTGATGAACTCGCCGACACCCTTGTCCCAGAGAAGCCGGGCCACGAGAAGAAAGATGATGGCGCCAGACCCGGTGCGCGCTTCGGGCGAAGGGGCAAAACGCACGAGGTCGATGCCGGAGCCAGGCAAAAGCGCGGTTCGATCCTTGCGAACCAGGCGTTCGTCGACGAACAGCATCCGGTCATCGTCATTCTGGAAGAAAATCATTTTGGAACGGGCCAATGCCACCCGGTACAAGGCCTTGGCAATCCTGAGCAGAAGACCACCGCGGACGAACGCCGTCCCCAATCCCGAAATGTTGTTGATGACGGGAATGCCGTTCAGATTGGCCGCGATGGAGCCGAACACATTGGGCTTGATCGTGAAGCCGACAAACGCCAGCGGTCTCTCGCGCCGCAAGAGACGCCAGTAGCGCCACAGAAGGACCAAATCCCGCAACGGTGACGTGCCGGAATTGTCCATGTCGAGTTCGACATAGCGGCAGCCCATGGCCGCAATCAGCGGAGAATACTCGTCTCTCGGCGCGACGACGACAACGTCATAGCCACGGCTCCGCAGCGCCTCGATCAGTCCCTTGCGGAAATTGACGACATTCCAGGATGTGTTTATCGAGACGACTATCTTGTTGCGAGCAATGGCCGTCATCTCTGCCCACCCGGATATGAGGACGGCGCTCTCAACAGCATATCCGCAAACCGATCCGGCGATCTTTCCGGCAAGGTCTTTCCGTACAAGGCCGACCGATCACCGCCTTGAATGACCTTCAGCAGTGCTTCCGCAATTTCCGACGCGCCAAAGCCGGCTGAAATCTCCAGGCCCGACAGCATGTCCAGATCTCCCGCACAGGGGGTGGTGACGATGCCGGGAATCCGGCAAGCCATCATTTCCAGAAGGACGTTGGGAAATCCCTCCGTCGCCGACGTGAGCATGCCGGCACGCGCTGCGCGAAACAGCGGAAACGGGTTGTCTCTCTGGCCGAGCAGATTTACTCGCGAGGTCAGATCAAGCTTGCCGGCGCGGGCTCTCAACTCCGCTTCCATGGGGCCAGAGCCAACCATGGTCAGCTCATAATCCTCGCCGGTCCTTCGTCTGACTTCGGCCAGCACATCAACCGCGATCATCGGACGCTTCACATCAATCAGCCGGCCGCACCAGACTATCTGCGGACGGCGGGAAAGTATCTCGGCGTCGTGCCCGGACAATGCTTCCATGGACATTTTGACGATGAGATCTTCGTCGACCGGGTTGGGCAAAGTACACAGCTTGGCGATTGCTCGCCGGGGCAATACGTCACGCAGGCGTTCATTCATATAGCTCGTTTGCGCGACTATCATGTCCTGGCTGCCGTAGGCAGCATAGAGCGCCTTGTAAGCGAGCGCGCGAGGACCCTTGAAGCGATCCAGAAGTACCGTGGACTCGCGGGCGACCAGCCTATGGCTGCGGAGAAGTCCAACGCTTCGGGCGGCAGCCAGAAACGAGTTTACCCGTGCGTGGCTCGAGAACACCAAATCGTACCGACGCCGGATCAGCCGCGGGGCGAGCAAAAACTCGCTCATGGCCTTGCCGCCGCCAAAGCCGTAGCTGCACCGAATTCCGTCCTGGTGTGATCCAGCGGCCTCGCCCGCCGCCTGGCTACCCAAGAAGCCGATTTCGACGTCCCAGTCGGGTCGCCTCGCGAGTGCGCGCGCAACAAGTTTCAGGATGGTTTCGGCACCGCCTCTTCTGTCGAGCGGAATGGCGATCAGCGCGAGCTTCCTTTTCATGGGCCGCGGGAACTCACTGTTTTCGCCGAAAGACATAGGCGTAGGTTTCAGCGGCATCCTTGCGGAGGAACAGGGCGGAAACGCCTAACCAGATGCGCCAGGCAAGAAAGGCCGGCACGAAAAAATAGAAGTAGGAGCTTTTCCAGAACAGACGGCGCTCGATAAGTTCCAGGTCGTTCCGTTTTGCGATTGTTTCGACGTCACTGGGCAAGCACTTGTCGTAGAAGGCCGGAAACCCGTCATGACCCATGCCCTTTTCAGGATAGATCGCAAAAAGCAGCCGTCGCTTCATCCCCTCCGGCAGGACCCGATTCAATCTGGCAAAAACGGCGTTGCGCGAGGGCGAGAAAATGGCAACCATGCCTCCCGGTTTCACGCAACTGGCAATGCCGCGCAGGGCGCCCTCGCCATCACGGACGTGCTCGAGCGTTGCTTGGCAAATGACGACGTCAGCATCGCCCCTCCCCCTAAACGAGGTAAGGTCCGCTTCAATCTCCTCGTCGTATATTCCGCGTGGCGCTTTCGACAACTCTTCCGCGTCGAGGTCGAGCCCAACGACAAAAAGCCCCAGGCGCCGCTTATCCGAAAGACTGACGAACGGCCTGGCACCCCCGCCAAGATCGTAAACCCGAGCGTTTGAGGTAAGTAAGGGAGGTGCTATCTCCGTCGCAAAGGTCCGGTTGCCGTCGATGCGAAGGCGCCGCGGCAGAGCACTGTCCAGGAACTCGGAAATGGCCACATTCGCGCGAACAAACTTTCGCAATATCGACACTGCCTCACCACCGGTTTCGTTTGGCGATCTGCGCCCACTCGGATTTGACATCCGCGCTATATCCTGTGGAAGACGTAGAGCCGCGTATGATGCGAAAATGGGCCGAGCAACCGGTCCGCAGCAGCACGCAAACCTCTCAGGATTCCATTCTTGCTGTCGTACCAGGCCTGCATCGGCTTGGAGAAAAATGTCTCGTCCTTCAGCCCCTTGAAGCCTCCCCTCGGCTGTGATCCCAGAAGCTTGAAGCCGTGCTGTTCGAAACTGGAAACAATCGAAGACGGCTCAAGAACGAACTGGTAAAATCCGGCCTGTTCACCTGGAAACCTGGGATAGAGACCCATTCTGATCTTCAGCCGTCGGAGAGGAGAAATGCTCGGCACTGTCACGAAGGCAACTCCTCCTGACCGGATGATGCGCTTCATCTCCAATGCGATCTCATCGTAACCGTCGAAGAAGTGCTCGATCACCCCCAGAGACCACACCCCATCGAAGAATTCGTCCGCGAAGCCCGTTGCTCGAACATCCCCTACGGTCACTTGCAAATGGGGCGCGGCACGATTCACCATCCCCACGGTCTTCTGCGCGAAGTCGATCCCGTAGGCGGAAAAGCCTGCCTGGTCGAGGCCATGGACCGTATTGGCCAAGCCACATCCAGCGTCCAGGATCTTGGCCGATCCGGTCAGGTATCGCTTGGTGGTTTCAACGACAAAGCGATCCGGCCTCAAGACAATCCCTTCGGCCCAGTGAGAATCCCAATAGTCGTCATCAGCCACCGTGCCGACATGGACGATGCGCCTGTTTTTCTCGTCGTAGAATGCTTTCTTCTCATTCATTTCTGGCATCCGGACCGACCATCAAAATGGTGCGCTGTTTCGCACCAGGCCCTTGATCTGCAATCACATTCCTCAATGCGAAAAAGGAACAGCCAGCGGCAACGACATATCCGAACAAAAATGCCATTTCACTGCCAAGAGGCACCCGCCACCAAAGGCCCAATGCCGCCAGACAACAGCAAGCCAACGCCCCTATCGCGTAGGAATAGGTCAACGTCATCGCTTTGCTCGACCGAAGCGCAAACGGATCGATGATCACTTTTTTCGTCCTGTTGACCAGAACAGCACAAGAAACGATCCCGAACACCACAGGATCAAAAGACTTCCCCAGCCATCCGGATGCATGGCCCGAGAAAAACAGGCCAACTATTCCGGCCGCGGCCACGGTCGCAAAAATGAGTGCGATGGCCGCTCCCTCGAACAGTCCGCGCCGAAACTCCCTGACGTTTCCATTTGCGGCACTGAGAAACGCCCTTGGCACAAATACGAAGCTGGCCGCATTCATGAAGAAGCCGACGGACCGTTGTGAAAGATCGACGCAAAACGAGAAGACGCCGAGATGGGTCTCGGAGCCAAGCAACAAAACAATGTATCGAATGCCGACAAACACGCCGCTCTCGGCCAGATTGCTCAACACAAATCCCCAGCCTGTGACCAGAGACCCGGCAAGATAGGAAAAGCCAGGCCGTCTCAGATTCATAGGTCCCAGGAAGGCAAATGAAATCAGCGCTCCGACGAAATAGCTGAGCGAAAAGGCTGCAAGAGCCGAGCCTACTTTCGCATCGCCGACAAGCAGGATTATGGCTCCTGCCTGGTATGCGACGGCCTGGCCAATCGCCGACCAACCGTACGCCCACAAACGCAGTTGTGACCTCAAAATCTCTTGAAGTGCGGTGTGCAAGCCGAAAGAAACGATGATGGTCGCGGCAACGGCATTGCCAAATCCCAGCCACGTCAGTGCCAGTCCAGCCAGGACGACAAACAACGCCACAACTGCCAGCACGGTCAAAATGGACGATACGTACTCTCTACCCATTCCCGCGGCATGCATTTTTGCGGAAATCGGCATTATCGAATAGGTCGCGACTCCAAAAACAAGTGTCGAAATAAATGAAACTGTCGCAATCGTCGTGCTGAAAATACCGTACTGTCCAGTCTCCAGATGGCTGCCGATGTACAGCAACGTCGCTATGTTCAGAAGACCAGGAACAATTCGTATTACGATGGCTTCCACCAATTTCCACAAGCTGGCTTCTTTCATGAAGTCACCCGCACGAATGACCTCTTGAGCAAGAACGGGAAACTCAAGACACCAAAGCTCAAACAGGCAAGAACCGCCTTGCCCAGGAACCGAACCGACCGATATCGTCCTAGCCAGAACGCCTTGATGTAGTTCAAGTTCAGCAACAACATCGGGTATGCATTTTGTCGCTGAAGAAGCCGAATCCTTGCCGTCATCCCCTCCGGCAAATATCGTTTTCGTCCAATCTCGACATTGACACAGATAACGTCGTATTCGATCGCCAATCTGGACCAGAGAAGAGATGTTGGAACGCGGCGGAACCGCCCCGCTGGGGGCACGGCAACCCGTTTAAGCAAAGGAGTTTTGATGACCTCCTTCTTGTCGCCGACCACCCGTTCGTCGGCCCGCATCTTTATCAGGTTTGTCCGTTCCGACGGAAACGGCTCTGCTGCGGTCTCTGGGTGGCCAAGAGCCATCGAGAACACAAAACCCGCAATCTTCTGATCGACACCTCTCTGCGAGAGGTGCTCACAGACCTCCGGCAAGCGATCGGTGAAGAGATCGTCGTCATCATCGAAGACCATGCAATAGTCGCCAGTGGCGGAAGCAATCGCCGAAAACATCGCACGGCCTCTGCCGTCATTCGGGCCGGTGGTGACCACCAAACTGGCATCGCGAGACGCGATTTCCGCAAGCGCTTCGTTTGTTCCGTCGGTCGAACCGTCGACATGGACGCATATCTGCAATGGACAGTCCGTACGCAACAGTTGCTGAACCAGCGCCGCAACGCGATCCCGCCGATTGAACGTGGGGATGCAGACGCTCAGTAGCGCCTGGGACTGCAATGGATTGCGGACTGCCTGTTTGCGAGCCGTATCGATTCCATCTGCTCCTGGTTACGTGATCATGGAACAGCGCGGATCAGCCGGGAAACGCCGAACCCTATCCCCGCGCAAAATACGCCTTGTACCACTCGACGAACCGCCCGACGCCCTCGGTCACCGTCGTCGCCGGGCGGTAGCCGACCGCCTGCTCCAGCGCCGAGGTGTCGGCGAAGGTATCGGGCACGTCGCCGGGCTGCAGCGGCAAGAGTTCGACGATGGCTTTGCGGCCCAGGGCGTTTTCCAGCGCCTCGACATAGGCGGTCAGCTTCACCGGGTTGTTGTTGCCGATGTTGAAGATGCGCCAGGGGGCGCTGCTTGTGGCCGGATCCGGACGGCTGGAGTCCCAGGCGGCATTGCCCGTGGCCGGGCTGTCGCTGGCGCGGATCACGCCTTCGGCGATGTCATCGACATAGGTGAAGTCGCGCGTGTGGTTGCCGTTGTTGAACAGCTTGATCGGCTCACCGGCAAGGATGTTTTTGGTGAACAGGAACAGCGCCATGTCCGGGCGCCCCCAGGGACCATACACCGTGAAGAAGCGAAGACCGGTCGTCGGCAATCGGAACAGATGGCTGTAGCTGTGCGCCATCAGCTCGTTGGCGCGCTTGGTCGCGGCGTAGAACTGCAGCGGATGGTCGGCCGGACGATGCTCGGAAAACGGCATGTCGGTGTTGGCACCGTAGACACTGGATGTACTGGCATAGGTCAGGTGCGCGACGGCGCTGTTGCGGCAGGCCTCCAGCATGTTGGTGTAGGCGATGATGTTGCTTTCGACATAGGCATGCGGGTTTTCCAGGCTGTAGCGAACCCCGGCCTGGGCGGCGAGATGGATCACCCGGTCGAATGCATGGTCGGCAAAGCAGGCGTCGACCACGCTCTTGTCGGCGAGATTGCCGCGGATGAAATGATAGCCGGCATTGGTCTTGCGGCTCGCCTCGTCCAGAAGCCGCAGCCTCGCCTCCTTGATCTCCGGATCGTAATAGTCGTTGACGTTGTCGATGCCGACGACCTCGTCACCGCGCTCCAGCAGCCGCTTCGCTACGTGATATCCTATGAAGCCGGCCGCGCCGGTGACCAGAACCTTCATCAGAAACGCCCATCCGTGACATGCCTGGGGAACAGACCCTTGATGTCGTAGATGACGCCCGGGGTCTTGCAAAGCGCCATCAGGCCGTCGACGCCTAACGCGCGGAACTGCCTGTGGCCGACGGCCACGATAACGCCGTCATAACGCATGTCGGGAATGTCCTTCATGCTGGCTACGCCGAAGGCACGCGCGCATTCCTGCGCGTCGACCCAGGGGTCCCATATGTCGATGCCGGCGTTGTATTCCTTCAGTTGGGCAACGATATCGGCGACCTTGGAATTCCTCAGGTCCGGACAATTTTCCTTGAAGGCCGCGCCCATCACCAGAATCCGGCTGCCAACGACAGGTATTCCCTTGCGCATCATCAGGCGGGCCGTCTGATCCGCCGCGTGCCGACCCATGCCGTCATTGATACGGCGGCCAGCAAGAATCACCTCCGGATGGTAGCCGAGTTCCTGGGCCTTGTGGGTGAGATAGTAGGGATCGACGCCGATGCAGTGGCCGCCGACGAGACCAGGCGTGAAGCGCAGGAAATTCCATTTGGTGCCGGCGGCTTCCAGCACTTCGGACGTGTCGATGCCGAGCTTGCCGAAGATAAGCGACAGCTCGTTCATCAGCGCGATATTGAGGTCGCGCTGAGTGTTCTCGATGACCTTGGCCGCTTCGGCGACCGCAATGCTCGAGGTACGGTGTGTGCCTGCCGGCACGATCGAGGCATAGAGCGCATCGATACCTTCGGCCGCTTCCGGCGTCGAGCCGCTGGTGACCTTGACGATCGTTTGCAACCGATGCTCGCGGTCGCCCGGATTGATGCGCTCGGGACTGTAGCCGAGGAAGAACCCCTCATTGTAGCGCAGGCCCGAATGTTTCTCGATCAGCGGCGCGCACACCTCTTCCGTGCAGCCGGGATAGACCGTCGATTCGAAGATCACCACCGCGCCTGGCGATATGACCTCGCCGACCAAAGTCGATGCCATGATCAGCGGTTTCAGATCCGGACGGTTGGCCCTGTCGATCGGCGTCGGAACCGTGACGATGAAAATCCCGCAATCGCGCAGAGCGGCCTTGTCGGTGGTGAATGTCAGCCGCGACGCAGCACTGATCTCGTCGCTGCTGGCTTCCAGCGTATGGTCGTCGCCACGCCTCAGCGCGTCCACCCTCGACTGGTCGATGTCGAAACCGACGACATCCCTGCCGGCGCCGAAGGCGACCGCCAGCGGCAGGCCGACATAGCCAAGCCCGATGATCGCTATTTTCCTGGAGGCGAGATCCATCTGCTTCCTGCGCTTGCTATTCCAGAGCCATGCTTCGCATTGGTTATCTCGCACCAAAGCCGGTAAGCATCGTTTTCAGCGTCTTGAGAGTTATCAAAACGTCCAGCCAAGGCGAAAAGTTCTTTATGTAATAGAAATCATAGTGCAATTTTTCCATAACGTCATCGACGGCAGCCACATGCCCCTGATTTACTTGTGCCCACCCACTTATGCCCGGCCTGACGATATGCCTGTAGCGGTAGAATGGCAGCTCAGCCTCGTACCACTGCGACAGCACGACAGCTTCCGGCCGCGGTCCGATCCAACTCATTTCGCCACGCAGGATGTTGATGACCTGCGGCAGTTCGTCGATCCTGGATTTTCGCAGGAAACGCCCGACTCTGGTGATGCGGTCATCGTCGTGCCTGGTGATCGCCCTTTCCTTGTCGCTGCCGGCGCCAGAGTGCTGGCGCATCGAGCGAAACTTGTAGACCGTGCAGATCTTGCCCCGGTAGCCCATGCGTTGCTGGCGAAACAGCGCAGGACCATCGGAATCCAGCCGGATCAGCAGCGCTATCAACGCCAGAACGGGGGAAAGAACGATGATCAAGACAAGTGCCGAGACCCAGTCGACCGCCTGCTTGATCTTGAGATAGGCCTGGTTCGGATTGAGCGAACCAAGCGTGTTTTCCGACAGGTGCTCGATCTCGACCCGACCGGTCAGCGACTCTCTGACCTGCTTGACGTGGTATACGGGCGTTCCCGAAAGGGCCCGATCCGCGATGTATCGTTCCCATTCCGCGCCAAGATCGGCACGCAGATCAACGACCACGCCGCTGGCTCTTTCGATTATCGTACTGGTCGACTTGATCCAAAACCAATGCACACCCGGTAACGTCTTGAGG
>NZ_RZTF01000149.1:13294-13961 GCF_004023175.1 Mesorhizobium sp. M7A.F.Ca.MR.362.00.0.0 | reverse complement strand
GAGCATGGCGTCACGGTGGTGTTCGTCAATGTCGGCAACACCAAGGTCGAACTTCTGGAGCCATTGGGCGAGGGGTCGCCGATCGCCGCCTTCCTGGAGAAGAACCCTTCCGGCGGCATGCATCACCTTTGCTATGAGGTCGACGACATCCTGGCCGCGCGCGATCAGCTCAAGGCCGCCGGTGCCCGCGCGCTGGGCGACGGCAATCCGAAGATCGGCGCGCACGGCAAGCCGGTGCTGTTCCTGCATCCGAAAGATTTTTTCGGAACGCTGATCGAACTGGAGCAATCATGAGCTGGGTTTCGTTCACCGCCTTGTTTTTCGCGACCTGGTGGGTGGTGCTGTTCGCCGTGCTGCCGTTCAGCGTGAGGACGCAGGACGACGATCGTGACGTGACGCTCGGCACGGTTCCGAGCGCGCCGCGCGGTCCCCACATGCTGCGCGCGGTGATCCGCACCACCATCGCCACCGCGATCCTGATGGGCATTTTCTATGGCCTGACGCATGGGCTTGGATACAGCCTCAACGACATCCCGCACATCGTGCCGGAATTCAGCCAAACCTTAGCCAAATAGCCGGCCCCGGCCCAAGAAGATTTGTCCGGCAAAGGCGTTTTCATCCTTCGGAACAGCTTGGTTCCAGACAGGAATGCCGTCCAGTTTTGCGG
>NZ_RZTF01000149.1:11608-13284 GCF_004023175.1 Mesorhizobium sp. M7A.F.Ca.MR.362.00.0.0 | reverse complement strand
GGGTAAGGTGGTTTGGCAACGCGTTGCGCTAAGCAGATGATTGCACAAAAAAAATGCAAGGCACGAGGCCTTGCAATTTAAACGCGTCCGATCTGTTTCCGGTTTCCGGCGGCAGCGAGTAACCGCGCCTAGATCGCATCCTCCCAAGACTTTGACCGCGTAGGAGAGCAGATTTTTTTCTACCCTCTCGGTTATCGAGGTACATTAGCCTAAGGCGAATGAAAATGTCACGAAGAATTTTGCCTTGAAACGGGCATTCTCGTGCTGCACTGCACAATAGTGTGGCAGGCGTTGCTTGGCGAACGATCATCAAGACGCGCGCGGTGACCGGGAGGCCTTGCAGCGCCGTGGGTCTTCTGGGCGGGCGAAGGACGGTGCGACGCTTCTGATCCCGGCTATCCCATGCTTTTTGAAAATCGATTGCCGCTTTTCGGGCCGAAGCGTCCGGGTTCCCATTCCGCCTTGAAATGGCTATGAAGCCGGGTCAAGCAAGCCAAAGTCGCGCCGATTCTGGCGCGGCCCTCCTCACTCACGGACCTGTCCATGCGTTTGTCGCGCTATTTCCTGCCGATCCTCAAAGAAAACCCGCGCGAGGCCGAGATCGTCTCGCACCGGCTGATGCTGCGCGCCGGCATGATCCGCCAGCAGGGGCAGGGCAGTTTCTCGTGGCTGCCGCTCGGCAAGCGGGTGCTGGACAAGGTCTGCCGCATCATCCGCGAGGAACAGAATCGCGCCGGTGCGCTGGAAATCCTGATGCCGACCATCCAGTCGGCCGATCTGTGGCGCGAAAGCGGCCGCTATGACGACTATGGCAAGGAGATGCTGCGCATCAAGGACCGGCAGGACCGCGACATGCTCTACGGCCCGACCAATGAGGAAGTGGTCACCGAGATCGTCCGCGCCTATGTGAAATCCTACAAGGACCTGCCGCTCAATCTCTACCACATCCAGTGGAAGTTCCGCGACGAAGTGCGGCCGCGCTTCGGCGTCATGCGTTCGCGCGAGTTCCTGATGAAGGACGCCTATTCCTTCGACCTCGACTTCGAGGGCGCCAGGGCGGCCTACAACAGGATGTTCGTGTCCTATCTCCGGACTTTTACGCGCATGGGGCTGCAGGCGATACCGATGCGGGCCGACACCGGGCCGATCGGCGGCGATCTCAGCCATGAATTCATCATCCTGGCCGACACCGGCGAGAGCCAGGTCTATTGCCACCGCGACTATCTTTCGCTCGATGTGCCCGGAGAGAAGACCGACTTCGCCAATGCCGCCGAGATCGGCGATATCGTCAAGACCTGGACGACACCCTACGCGGCCACCGACGAGATGCACGACGAGGCGGCGTGGGAGAAGATCGGCGAGAGCGACAAGGTTTCGGCGCGCGGCATCGAGGTCGGCCACATCTTCCATTTCGGCGACAAATACTCCAAGCCGATGGGCGCCAAGGTGACCGGGCCCGACGGCAAGGATCATTTCGTCTCCGGCGGCTCCTACGGCATCGGTCCGTCGCGGCTGGTCGCGGCGATCATCGAAGCCAGCCATGACGACAACGGCATCATCTGGCCGGAGGCGGTGGCTCCGTTCGACATCGGGCTGATCAACATGAAAGCGGGCGACGCCGAGTGCGACCGCGTCTGCGACGAGCTGCATGCCGCTTTCGTCGCCGCCGGCAAGGA
>NZ_RZTF01000149.1:0-11598 GCF_004023175.1 Mesorhizobium sp. M7A.F.Ca.MR.362.00.0.0 | reverse complement strand
CGCGAGACGCTGCCGATCGCAGACGTGAAGAAGCGCTTCGGTGTCGCCGCATGAACGAGGCGGTGGCGGCAAGACCGGTCGGCGCCGGACCCTTTTCCATCTTCGAGCGCATGGTCGCCTGGCGCTATCTGCGCTCGCGGCGCAAGGAGACGGTGATCTCGGTGATCGCCTCGATCTCGTTCCTCGGCATCATGCTGGGCGTCGCCACGCTGATCGTGGTCATGGCGGTGATGAACGGTTTCAGGGCGGAGCTTTTGACGCGCATCCTCGGCGTCAACGGCCACCTGATCGTGCAGCCGCTCGATTCGCCGCTGGAGGACTACGCGCAGGTCGCCAGCCGCATCAACGGTGTGTCAGGCGTCAAATACGCCATCCCGCTGATTGATGGCCAGGTGCTTGCGCAAGGCAATGTCGGCGGCGGAACCGGAGCGCTGGTGCGCGGCATACGCGGCGAGGATCTGAGCAAGATCGCCATCGTTGCCAGCAACATCAAGCAGGGCTCGATCGCCGATTTCGACTCTGGCGACGGCGTTGCCATCGGCAAGCGCATGGCGGAGAATCTCGGCCTGACGCTTGGCGATACCATCACCTTGATTTCGCCCGACGGCGACGTGACGCCGATCGGCACCACGCCGCGCATGAAGGGTTACAAGATCGCGGCGATCTTCGAAGTCGGCATGTCCGAATATGACACCTCCATCGTCTACATGCCGTTTTCCGAAGCGCAGCTCTATTTCAACATGGATGGGCGGGCGCAGACGATCGAGATCTATGTCGACAATCCAGACGATGTCGATGCGCTGAAACCGAAGGTGGAGGCGGCGGCGCAGCGGCCGATCGACATGGTCGATTGGCGCCAGCGCAACGAGACCTTCTTCTCCGCCCTGCAGGTCGAGCGCAACGTCATGTTCATGATCCTGACGCTGATCGTGCTGGTGGCGGCGCTGAACATCATCTCCGGCCTGATCATGCTGGTGAAGGACAAGGGGCATGACATCGCCATCCTGCGCACCATGGGGGCGTCGCGCGGCGCTATCCTGCGCATCTTCCTGATGACGGGTGCGGCGATCGGCGTTACCGGCACGCTCGCCGGCGTGCTGCTCGGCGTGCTGATCTGCACCAACATCGAATCGATCCGCCAGTTCTTCTCGTGGATGACCGGCAAGGTGCTGTTCAATCCGGAACTCTATTTCCTCAGCCAGCTGCCGGCGAAGATGGATCCGCGCGAGACGACCTATGTCGTCCTGATGGCGCTCGGTCTGTCGTTCCTGGCAACGGTGTTTCCGGCATGGCGGGCCGCCCGGCTCGATCCGGTCGAAGCCTTGAGGTACGAATGATGGCCGAGGCCATTATCGAGTTGAAGAGCGTCGAGCGGCACTATGTCCAGGGGCCGCGCAAGCTCACCATTCTCAATGGCGCGGACTTCTCGCTGAAGCGCGGCGAGATGGTGGCGCTGGTGGCGCCGTCGGGCACCGGCAAGTCGACGTTGCTGCATACCGCGGGGCTGCTGGAACGCCCTGACGCCGGCGACGTCATCCTGGCCGGCCGTGCCTGCGGGCGGCTGTCCGACGACGAGCGCACGGCGATCCGCCGCAACGATGTCGGCTTCGTCTATCAGTTCCATCACCTGCTGCCGGAATTCTCGGCGCTGGAAAACATCATGATGCCGCAGCTCATCAAAGGGCTGAGCCGCAAGGACGCGGCAGAGCGCGCGGCACTGCTGCTCGACTACATGCAGATCGGCAAGCGCGCGTCGCACCGGCCGTCCGAACTCTCCGGCGGCGAACAGCAGCGCGTCGCCATCGCGCGTGCGGTCGCCAATGCGCCGCTGGTGCTGCTGGCCGACGAGCCGACCGGCAATCTCGACCCGGTCACCGCGTCTTATGTGTTCGAGGCGCTGGCGGCGCTGGTCAAGCAATCGGGCCTCGCGGCGCTGATTGCCACCCACAATCACGAATTGGCATCGCGCATGGACCGGCGTGTCACGCTGGCCGACGGCAAAGTGGTGCCGCTTTAGTCTCTGATGTCGTCATCCTAGGGCGAAGCTCCGCGGAGCGGAGCGTAGACCCTAGGATCCATGCCGTTACTTTCGAGACAAATGCAGGGGTCGAGGATATACGACCTCTATCAGAGCGATAATTCTGCACCGTAGCATCGCCCCTGGGTCACGGCATGGATCCTAGGGTCTGCGCGCGTCGCTCCGCTCCTTGCTCCGCCCTAGGATGACGATGCGATGGCTAATCGCAAAGGCTTCGGTCAGCCCACGTAGCACCGTCGCTCGCCCCTCAACCCTTTCTTAACCCTGCCGATTTGATCGCCCGGAAATTCCGGGCGCGGCGGATCGTGCCCGTTGACTTTGAAACAAAATTAGAACAAAATGCGAACATATCAACAACAGGAGAGAGTTATGACCGATCTGGTTCAGGATGTCATCTCACTGGTTTGCATGAGCACCTTCCTTGTTTCCATGGCGATCTGGATCGGAGCCATGTGATTTGGCGGCGTTCGCCGCCGCTGTTCCTATGCGGTGGAAGGCCGTTCCGCCGTTAAGCTTTTCTTGCCGCCGTAACGTTAGGGTACCTCGGCAAGACAGGGAGCAACGTCCAAGTGTCGCCCATAGTCACAGCCATTCTGGTGGCCAGCAATCTCGGGCTGATCTTTCTGTTGATGACCGTGCCGCTTGGTTTGCGCACGGTCCGTCTGACCCGTCTGGTGGATGGACCGCCAGCGCCTCTGGCAGGCGCTGTGGCCGCTCGGCAGCGATGCCGGCTGGTCCGGTGAGATCCTTTCCGCCGAGGCGCCGGACGGCGAGGGCGTGGCCCGCATCACGCTGTCGTGGGAAGGTCGCGACGGCAAGCCGATCGAACGCAGGTCGCGGTTTGATGACGTCGTCGAAGGTATCAGCTTCTCGATGCGTGTCATCGAGGACACGGCGCTCGACGCTTCGTTCTGGAAGGACTTTTCCGAAACCGTTGAACTCGTTTCCGAAGGCACCAGCACGCGGGTGACGCTCAGCCAGACGGATCGCTATCGCGGCGTCGCCTTCCTGGTGTTCCGCTATTTCGCCCTGCGCCGCGAACTCTCCAAGCTGCAGCGCTGGGCGCGGACCGGGCAGTATCGCAAGGGCGGTTGGTTCGAGCATCCGCTCAGCCAGGTTGGCTTTGCCGGGCTTTCGGCGCTGATCCTGTGGCCATTCTTCGGCCTTCACTTCGGCGGTCTGGCACTGGCCGCGATCCTCACATCGGTGGTCGCCCTGCATGAGCTTGGCCATATGGCGGCGTTCCGGCTTATGGGCCACAACCGGGCACGGATGATCTTCATTCCGCTGCTCGGCGGCATCGCCATTGGCGGGCGGCCCTATGACAGCCGTTTCGAGGTGGCTTTCGTGGCGCTGATGGGCGCCGGCTTCTCCGCGTTCCTGGTGCCGGTTGTGATCGCTGCCAGCACCTTTGCCGGCGCGGAAGGCCACCGGCTGGCGGCGGCCCTGCTGGCGACCCTGGCGGGCTTCGCCGCACTGTTCAACATCGCCAATCTGGTGCCGGTGTGGAAGTTCGACGGCGGTCAGGTGCTGCGCCAGATCTGTCCGGGACCGGTCGCACTGGCGCTGGCTTCCTTCTTCCTGCTCTCGGCTTTCCTGGCTGTCGGTTGGCAGGCCGGCTTTTCCTCCAATTTCCTGCTCGCGACGGGAGCGGTGTTTTCGATCCTCAGCCTGCTGACGATGAGCAGCGGGGTCAAGCCGCGTTACGAGCTGAAGCCGATCCGCACCATCGACCGCCTCGCCATGGCCGCGGCGTTGCTGGCGGTGTTCGCCATCCATGGCTATGGCGTGTTGTGGGCCTCCGCCCAACTGATTTGAGCCGTACCGGATCCGGAAGGATCAGCCCGCCTTGCGCTCGGCTTCGACAGGCAAGACCGTGGCGGGACCGAACACATCCTCGAAGGCGGATTTCAACGCGAGATCAAGGTCGGCCATTCCCAGGGGAAGGCCTAGGTCGACGAGGCTGGTGACGCCGTGGTCCTGCACGCCGCAAGGCACGATGCCGCTGAAATGGTCGAGATCGGGCTCGACATTGATGGCGATGCCATGAAAACTCACCCAGCGCCGCAGCCGGATGCCTATGGCCGCGATCTTGTCCTCGGCCGGCGAGCCGTCCGGCAGGGCAGGGCGATCCGGCCGCACGACCCAGACGCCGACCCGGTCCTCGCGGCGTTCGCCCTGCACGTTGAAGGCGGCGAGCGTGCCGATGATCCACTGTTCGAGCGCCGCGACGAAGGCGCGGACGTCCTCACGCCGCCGCTTCAGATCAAGCATGACATAGGCGACCCGCTGGCCCGGCCCATGATAGGTGTATTCGCCGCCGCGGCCGGCCGCAAATACCGGGAAGCGGCTGGCGTCGATCAGATCCTCGCCGCGAGCGCTGGTGCCGGCCGTGTAGAGCGGCGGGTGTTCGACCAGCCAGACCATTTCGCCGGCAGCGCCGCTGCGGATCGCCTCGGCGCGCGCCTCCATGAAGGCAAGTGCTTCGGGATAGGCGGTAAGGCCGGGCTCGATCAGCCATTCGACCGGTGCTGAACCGGGGAGCGGCAGGAACGACGTGGCGATCTGGCTGCGTTCGGGCATGGCGTATCGTCTTTTCGCTTATGCATGTCGCGTCCCAAAACCGCCTCGCACCTTTGGGTGACATCAACTTGCCTTCCATATGGCGATATCAGGCGCAAACGTCCAGTTCCGGCGCTGCGTTCGGACCCTGTGGAGCATTATGCCAATCGCCTGACATTATTGCTTGCCGTGCACTTGTTTCGCCGGAAACGATTTGCTACACGCCGCGAGCCGGTCGGTTCCGGCTCTACCACGTGCGGTCGTGGCGGAATTGGTAGACGCGCAGCGTTGAGGTCGCTGTGGGGCAACCCGTGGAAGTTCGAGTCTTCTCGACCGCACCATTTTCCTTCCCAGATCCCGATTGTGCAAGCTCCGCCCGCTGCGGGCCGGGCGCATTTCGTTTGATATTCCCGCGCTTTACGCCACTTTCTTTTTGAGCGTCGGATTCTCCCAAAACCGGTTTCCCCTTTGGGTCCGATGCTCTAGACCTGATTTGCACCTTTTCCGGGATTCTTGTGGCGGGAGGCGCTGGTGGAAGGCGAGCACGAACGGACGATTGGCGCCAGGGCCGCCGAGGAGCACCACGCCGACATCTATGGCGAGGACGGCGCCGTGCTTTCGTCCTTCCTGGCGCGGATTGGCGCGGCGATCGCCGACCGCGACACGCTGACCCTCAAGCATGAAGTCGACGACCTGCACCAGTCGGAACTCGGCGACCTGCTCGAGGCGCTGCATCCCGAACAGCGCCACGCGCTGGTCGAGCTCCTGGGCGCCGATTTCGACTTCTCCTCGCTGACCGAGGTCGACGAGGCGATCCGTATGGAGATCGTCGACAGTCTGCCCAATGCGCAGATCGCGCAGGCGGTACAGGAGCTCGATTCCGACGACGCCGTCTACATTCTCGAAGACCTCGAGAAGGAGGATCAGGACGAGATCCTGTCGCAGCTGCCGTTCACCGAGCGGATCAGGCTGCGCCGCTCGCTCGACTATCCCGAAGAGACGGCCGGCCGCCGCATGCAGACCGAGTTCGTCGCGGTGCCGCCGTTCTGGACGATCGGCCAGACCATCGACTACATGCGCGACGACCAGAATCTGCCCGAGCGCTTCAGCCAGATCTTCGTCATCGATCCGAGCTTCAAGCTGCTCGGCGCCATCGACCTCGACCAGATCCTGCGCACCAAGCGTTCGGTCAAGGTCGAGGAAGTGATGCACGAGACGCGGCACGCCATTCCGGCCACCATGGACCAGGAAGAGGCTGCACGGGAATTCGAGCAGTACGATCTTTTGTCGGCCGCAGTCGTCGACGAGAACGAACGGCTGGTTGGCGTTCTGACCATCGACGATGTTGTCGACGTCATACAGCAGGAGGCCGAAGAAGACTTGATGCGCATGGGCGGCGTCGGCGACGAGGAGCTTTCCGACAGCATCTTTTCGACCTCGCGCTCACGCGTTCCGTGGTTGCTGATCAACCTTCTGACCGCGTTCCTGGCGGCGTCGGTGATCAGCCTTTTCGACCGCACGATCGAACATATCGTCGCACTGGCGGTGCTGATGCCGATCGTCGCCGGCATGGGCGGCAATGCCGGCTCGCAAACCATGACCGTCACCGTGCGGGCGTTGGCGACCAGGGATCTCGACATCTACAATGCCGGCCGCATCATTCGCCGCGAGATGGGTGTCGGCTTCATCAACGGCATCGTCTTCGCCATCCTGATCGGCATCGTTGCGGCAGCCTGGTTCCGTGACCCCAATCTGGGCGGCATCATCGCGGCGGCGATGATCATCAACATGTTCGTGGCCGCCCTGGCCGGCATCCTGATCCCGCTGCTGCTCGATCGTTTCAAGGTCGATCCGGCGGTCGCTTCGGCAGTTTTTGTCACCACGGTTACCGACGTCGTCGGCTTCTTTGCATTTCTCGGCATTGCCACGTGGTGGTTCGGTGTGCCCTGAAGGCACGCCTTTTGGCTTAATTGACTTTTACGTAAATGCCGTGCGAGGCTTGCGCGGGGCGCCATGTCGATTCCGGCATGGCACGGGTTTTGGTTCGGGACATAAGGGTGACGCCGGCATGGCGATCGCCCCTTGGTTTCGGCGTGCGGGAGTGGCAATGCGAGAATATTATTCGATCACCGAGTTGACCCGCGAGTTCGACGTGTCGACGCGGACGCTTCGCTTTTACGAGGACGAAGGGCTGGTGCAGCCGGTGCGGCGTGGCCGCA
Organism: Mesorhizobium sp. M7A.F.Ca.MR.362.00.0.0; assembly: GCF_004023175.1. Taxonomy (NCBI): domain Bacteria; kingdom Pseudomonadati; phylum Pseudomonadota; class Alphaproteobacteria; order Hyphomicrobiales; family Phyllobacteriaceae; genus Mesorhizobium; species Mesorhizobium sp. M7A.F.Ca.MR.362.00.0.0. The sequence goes on along the minus strand of NZ_RZTF01000149.1, from coordinate 4,779 downwards.
CGCGGCTGTTTCGCCCCTCCGACCGGCACCTCATCCGTCAGATCATGCGCGGCAAGAGGCTTGGCTTCTCGATCAACGAAATCCGCGAAATCATCCAGATGTACAAGGAGCCGCCCGGCGAAGTCGGCCAGCTCAACCTGATGATCAAGCGCATCGAGGAAAAGCGCGAGGATCTCCGGCAGAAGCGCCGCGATCTCGAGGAGACGCTGGCTGAACTCGACCAGGCCGAGGAATCTTGTGTGGAGCGGCTGGTTGAGCTTGGCGTGAATACCTGAGCGGACTGGATTCTGTCGCGCGTTAGCGTTCGGAATTAGCGGAGACGTCTATTCCTTCGTCATCCTAGGGTCTCCGCGACGGAGCTGCGCTCCTGCTTCGCCCTAGGATGACGAAGTTCGCAAGACTTAGGCTAATCGCCGAAGTGTGCACCTGTCAAACCTCTCCGCGATGGAAACCAGGGGCGCCAGCTCAGATCCAGCGGCGCACGCGTTTGGCGTAGTCGCGGTACTTCTTGCCGAATTTTGCCGCCAGCACCTTTTCCTCGCCTTCGATCGCCATTTTCTGCGTGGCATAGGCGGCGATGAATGCGAGCGGCAGGAACCACACGATGCCCGAGACAAAGGCGACGCCGATCAACAGCAGGGTGTTGGCCAGATACATCGGATTGCGGGTGATGCCGAAGGGACCCGTGGTGACCAGGTGATCGGGCACAGCGTTCGGGTTCAGCGTGGTCTTGGCGCGGACCATGGTGCGGATCGCGGTGACCCAGAGCGCGGCGACGGCAAACAGCGCCACCCAGCCGGTGGCGAAAAGAATATCGCCCAGGAGGTCACCGATCCAGGGCAGGGGATAGAGCAGGCCCAGCGCGATGCTGATGGCGATGGCGGCGGTGTAGATCAGCGGCGGCCACGGTATGAGCCCCGGCTTAGGCTGGTTCTCGGTCATTTGACCCCTTCCTCCATCAACTTGCTGTCGGTCTTGGCGGTACACATGCCGGCGAGATCGGACAGATGCGTCTTCCATTCCGCAGTCTGGTCGTTGTTGTAGAGCCGATCAAGCGTTGCCTCGCCCTCGAGCGTTTCGAGCATGCAGACACAGTAGCTCGTACAGAACTCGGTGTCGCGCGACTGCTCGCAGGACAGCTGGCAGGTTTTGAGGAAATTCACCTGCGGGGTTTCGACCTGTGCCGGCATGATCTGCGAGAACAGCCACATGCAGCCGATCAGCAATGGCTGGTGGATCAGGTAGAACGCCAGGCTGTGCCGGCCGATAAAGACCAGCGGGTTGGCCCAGCGACCGGGCGCTAATTCGGCAAGCCGGGCAAGTACGCCTGAACCGGCGGCGAGTTTCGTCACCGCGATGCCCGCAAGCACGGCGCCGAACCATGGAAACAACGGAACGTAGTCGTTGGAGCGTGGATTGTTCGCCGACAGGCCTACCCACCACAGCCATGGGTGATCGAACGCCTCGAGGCGCAGATAGACAGGCGCCGCGATGACGAGCCCGGCGACGACCAGCGTCAACAAAGCCGGCAGGCGCAGGAAGGCGAGGCCGAGCAGGCTGGCCAGCGCGATCTCGTGCAAGATGCCGAAGAAGATGAATCCATCCGGCGTGGCGATACGGGTGACGACCGATATCGCGATCGCGGCTCCCGCGACCATGGCGAACCGCTTCCAGAAGCCGTTCCAGCGGATTTGTCGGCCATGGGCGAGGTACAGACTGACGCCGACCAGGAACAGGAAGGTCGAGGCGATGCAGCGCGCGTACATCTTCCACCAGCCGAAGGCGGTCAGGCCGGGATCGGTGTAGCCGAAGAACTCCAGATCCCAGGTGAAATGGTAGCTCGCCATGGCGATCAGCGCGATGCCGCGCACGATGTCGATGGCGACGATGCGCTTTGGTCGATCCGGAACGGGTGCGGTCGGCGTTTGGATGCTCATGGTCTCGCATTCTGATTCAGCCCCGCTGGAGGACTATCACGGTTGCCCGGCACAAAAGAAGACCGGCAACTCTGCCGACAACCCGGATCAGCCGCGGCATTGGGCCAGTGCAGGGAAGCCTTTGGCCGGCTTCGCTTTTGCCGGATGCGCGTCGGTTTCCTCTTATTGGCGCTGGGATCGCCACGTCAGATTTGACCCGGTGAATCTGCTTCGGGGAAAGCAATGTCCACCCATGTGCGCCATCCGATCTGGCTGCCGGCTCTCAAGGCCGCGGACGCGCGCACCTTCGCGTCGCTCTATGCGGTCGAATCCTTCGCCCGCGCCACGGTGTCGAGCGTCATCCCGATCCAGGCCTACGAGATCCTGCACAACGAGCAGATCGTGTCGATGCTCTACACAGTGGTGGCGATGCTCGGGCTGTCGGTGACATTGTTCATGCCGATGCTGATCCGCCGTTTTGCCCGGCGCTGGGTCTACACGGCAGGCGCCTGCCTGCTGGCCGTCGGCTCGCTGTTCTTCGTCACCGACACGCTTGCCGGGCAACTGGCCGGCATGCTGTGCCGGGTGATGGGCGCCAGCGCGCTGTCGATCACGCTCAACCTCTACATCATGGACCACATCCGCAAGACCGACTTCATGCAGGCCGAATCGCTGCGCATGGCGTGGTCGATGCTGGCCTGGACCGGTGGGCCGACGCTCGGCATCTTCCTCTACACGCGCTTCGGCATCTATGCCGCGCATGGTACGGTCGCGGTGTTCGCGTTTGGCCTGCTGGCGCTGTTCTGGACCTACCGCCTCGGCGACAACCAGTCTATCCGTCCGGGCAAGACGCGCCCCGTCAATCCGCTCGCCAATATCGGCCGCTTCGTGGCGCAGCCCAGGCTCAGGCTGGCTTGGCTGATCGCCTTTGGGCGCTCCTGCTTCTGGACGACGTTCTTCGTCTATGGGCCGCTGTTCATGGTCATCACAGGTGAGGGCAAGCTGGCCGGCGGCCTGCTGGTTTCGGCCGGCAACGCGCTGTTGTTCATGGCGATTTTCTGGGGCAAGGCAGGAAAGCGCTTTGGTGGCCGCGGGACCATGACATTCGCCTATTTCGCCATGTCGGCCGCGCTTTTGGCGGCGGGCTTCGTCGGCGAAACCGTGCCGCTGCTTACCGGCGCCTTCCTGCTCTGCGGTGCCTTCTTCACCATTGCGCTCGACGCCCTCGGCTCGACCGCCTTCATGCGCTCGGTGCGCTCCTATGAAAGACCGCAGATGGCAGCGGTCTACCGCACCTATCTCGATTTTTCCGAGCTGACGCCGCCGCTGGTCTATTCGGTGGCGCTGGCCTTCTTCGGCCTGGGCTCGGTGTTCGTCACGCTCGGCCTGCTGGCGGCGGTCTGCGGCTTTGTGACGTGGCGCTATCTGCCGAAATCACTTTGACCTTCATGGCGCATTCGCAATGGTCACCGGCGGAATTTGGTTTGCCGGAAGCGAGGATTCTGCCTATAGTCACCGGTGTCGCCGGTTCCATTTTGGAGCCAAGAGGGAATGCGGTGAGGGCGAATTTCGCCCAATGCCGTGGCTGCCCCCGCAACTGTGTGCGGTAGTCCTCTCCATAAACCACTGAAGATTTTTCTTCGGGAAGGTGGGGAAGGACGCTGATCCGTGAGCCAGGAGACCTGCCGGCGACAGGAAACTGACTTCGATGCCCTCGGGTGGAGGGCGAAAGGACAAGACATGACTACCGCTTCCGTCTCCCTCGGCACCTCCGTCTCCTCGCAGTCGCGCTTCATGCAGCTCGCTCTTGCCGCGCTGCTCGGCGTTTTCGTGATGGGCTTTGTCGGCTTCTCGCATATCGATGCGGTCCACAATGCGGCTCACGACTATCGCCATTCGATGGCGTTTCCCTGCCACTGACGAGGGGCTGACATCATGAACCTGTTTCGCAACGTCGTGTTCATCGCGGCGATCGCAGGGCTCGTGGCCGGCGTCGTCCTCGCCTGCCTGCAAGCCTATGCCACCGTGCCGCTGATCCTGAAGGCGGAAGTCTACGAACAGGCGGGCGGCGGGCATCACCATGACCATGCCGCTCCGGCCGCAACGGATAGCAATGCCATGAGCACAACTGCACCGGCGGGAGATGCCATGAGCTCTGCTGCCCCGGCTGCGGAAGCCGCTCCGGCAGACGAAGGCTGGGCGCCGGCAGATGGTTTCGAGCGTTTCGCCTTCAGCGTGCTTGCCAACATCGTCACCGGCATCGGCTTCGCCTTGATCCTGGTCGCGGTCTCCGAATTCGCCGGCGGCATCGGTGGCTGGCGCCAGGGCGTGTTCTGGGGCCTGGCCGGCTTCGCCGTGTTCACGCTGGCGCCTGGCCTCGGCCTGCCGCCGGAACTGCCGGCCATGCCGGCCGCCGATCTCACCCAGCGCCAGATCTGGTGGTGGGCAACGGTGGCGGCGACCGCCGCCGGTCTCGGCCTGATCGCGTTCCGCAAGTCGCTGCCGCTGGCGATCCTTGCCGTCCTTTTGATCGTCGCGCCGCATATTGTCGGTGCGCCGCAGCCCGGCAGTTACGAGACGGCCATTCCGGAAGGGCTGCATCACCAGTTCGTGGTGGCGGTGACCGTGACCAATCTGGTGTTCTGGCTGGTGCTCGGCGCGGTCGTCGGTGTGGTGCGTGGCCGCTTCACCGGCACCGCGACCAGCCTGCGCGACAGCTTTGCCTGATCGCAAGACACTGACCTTCCTCATCGGCGGTGCGCGCTCCGGCAAGAGCGCGCACGCCGAAATTTTGGCGACCGCCTTGCCGCCGCCCTGGACCTATATCGCCACGGCGCAAGCCTATGATGACGAGATGCATGAA